>NZ_JAEMGT010000154.1:0-7581 GCF_017655185.1 Rahnella sp. ChDrAdgB13
TATGACTAAAATTAAGTTATAACAATGAGTTGTAATAGATGTCGCATTTTTCAGCTTCGCTCCCACTGGGCCCAACTGGTCGCATGGATCTATCCCAGGACGCGGTATTGCTGGATAAAAAGCATTCTGCTTATCGCCATTTTCGCGTGGCCACTCTCACTGGCCAGTTATGGGTTAGGGGGCATTGCCTTTGTGTTGATCTCAGTTCTGATGTTAGCCAGCATCACACCACACAAGGTAGTTCTATTACTTTGGGTTTTATCACTGATCAGTTTAAATGCTGCTTCATTGATGACTGCGCCAATAATTGAAGTGGTCGCTTTCGCCATTTTGCCCACGCTGTTTTTACCGCTATTCATGCTCACTTTAACTGATAACGCGAAAGCAACAGGGAAACGCTTCTTACCGCGGCAAACTTTTTACTGGCTGTACTCCGGGCATTTGATGGTATTAGGAGTAGTTTCAATGCACATGCATAATTGAAAAAATTAATACATACTAAATTACAACTCAGAAAAAAATCAGGATATATATGGACATAGAAAAGGCTGCATGCCATCAATGCATTGGTGAGAAATACGTAAAGAACATTGTTAAAAAACATGGGAAAGTAACAGGGCCGTGTAATTATTGCAAAAAAAGGCTTAAGAATATTCCTTTATCTAAAGTTACTGAAATCGTGCACCAAGTCTTTGAAAGCTACTTTCAACCTGAAGATGATGACGGCTATTCTAGTATGGATGGAAGCCGTTCTGCCAAGGTGCTTATAGGTGAAGAGTTAATTGTTGATGAAAAAATCGCTGATGATATTTATGAATTACTATGTGAAGACTATAATTGGCATACAGATTATGACCCTGCTAGATATAACGATGGGTATATATACTCTAGGCGAGAGTTTTCAATAAATAAATTAGATCATGCTTGGAAAAAAGTGAAAGCATCGCTTAGCGAAGAAGCTCGTTTTTTTAATGATTCTGTAAAGGATTTTTTGGACGACCTATTCTCTGATCTGGATGATTTCCGCATAGAAAACTCAAAGTCTCCCATCAAAACTATTGATGGTGATGTTTTTCTTTATCGAGCTAGGGTCTTTGAAAGTTGGGATCAGGTTAATGATGCGTTAAGACATCCAGAACGGAACTTCGGACCTCCTCCTGCTGAACAGGCTCGAGCTGGACGAATGAATGCGCAAGGAATCGCTGTTTTCTATGGTGCGACAACGCCTAATGTTGCTATTTCAGAAGTACGCCCACCTGTTGGAAGCCACGTTGTAGTTGCTCCATTCGCGCCACAGAGGGCATTAAGAATATTGGATATTTCAGAATTGGATTCATTAGTTTTTAGTAAAGAAAGTATATTTAACCCTTCGACTATTAAGAGTCATGAAAAAACAGGGTTTTTGAAGAAATTTTCCCGTAAAATGACAATACCCGTATTCGGAAAGCAGCAAGACAATGAATATCTTATTACACAAGCAATTGCTGAATATCTCAGTGTGTCTAAAAAATATCAACTCGATGGAATTAGTTTTCGTTCAACACAGATAAAAAAGGCAAATAAAACGCGCCAACGTAAAAAAGAAGATGGATACAATGTGGTTCTTTTCAGTAAATCCTCTAGAGTTTTAGATTCAGGGTTGGATGAGCGCACATATAAAGTAAATCTTCTTAAACAGGTTGCATGGAGTGATTCTAAATTCAACCCAACAATTCATTTGATTAAAGATGACAAGATTCAAAAAAATCAGCATCACTTCCCTTCATCTAATAAATTAATTTCACTAGAACTTATCTCAAGCGGATTAACATATTATCATATCCAGGGTGTTTCTTATCAAACCTTTGAAAAAGAAATTGAGCTGTCTCTCCCTGTTGATAAAAACTCTGAAAACCAGGATATGATTGATTTTTGAAATATTATTTTTTTGGAAATTTGTCCCAGCAGTACTAAGCTGAGATATTTATAGTAAAAAAATAGTTCAACAAAGATATCTCTATCAGAAGGCATACAAACCTATGTAAGAGATGAATTTTAACATTATCGAGTATTATGAGATGACTGATTATATACCCACTATCTTAGGCGCGCTTGGTGCTATAGCTGGTGGTGCGGCAACACAATGTTTTACCCTTTGGAGGGAGTCCCATAGTGGGAATAAAGCTCGCTTTCGAGATATGCAGTTTATAGGCGGTGAGCTGATTATACGTCTGATTGAACTTCGTTATCAGTGTAGAGAAGCGGGTGATGATAACGGTACACCAACAATGGTAAACGGGCAGCAAGAAGACATAGTGACGACCCACGTAGAAGACTTTTCCTTGGGTGACGTCCAGGGCAAATGGGAATCGCTACCTCCGGATCTACAATTTCGTATAAGGGAAATCCCATCACGATTGAAAGAAATTGATAGGTGGCTTGAAAGATTTTATGAAATTCACTATTCTCCTCCGGAGAATTCTGAATATTTCGGTCATCGATACGATCTTTATTATGGTATTGTCAATTCAGTTGAAGAGTTGATAGAGATACTTCGTAATATTTGTAAATTGCCAAAATCCGATTTATATCCATAATGGTGTTTAATTCATTTTTCCTTCTGATTTACGAAAAATACGACAACATAATCACGGTAGTCGTATACTAAAGTCATGTTTATCCGACAGAGTGGCAGTTACGCCCCGTACCTACCACTCTGCCTCTATCAGAAGCTATACGATGCACTGATATTAAATCTATCTTAGCACTTGCTGACAACTCTAACATCATTAAATTTAATGATAATTTCCGCTTCGCATTGTCTAAATACCGGTATATATAACTGAAATACTCCCTGGATTGCAGGTGTTAACCATAGCAGCATAAACTTCGAATTAGTTGGAAGACCCACTTGAAGTGTACAATGACCTCCTTTTTTTTCAATATTATTGAGAATTAAACCGTACCAATCAAATGAGACGATATGCATTAGCTTCCAGCCTGGATTTATGCAGCTATGGAATGTCCGTTAAACCACCCTCTTACGTACAGAGAAATTCGTGGCCGCAAAATTTTGGCGGGTTCCCGCTTACAACCCCTATTAGGATTAATTTCAGTTTTACTCAGGACATGTTTTTTTTGACATAAAATTCTTGATAGTGAGTTTTATAAAAAATATTTCTTATCTTACATTTTCGCACCGTTTGCATTTAGACCCTTTTACAATTTTCCAGCTGATATCAGCCCGGTTCGATAACTGAGAAATACGCAACGTTATATCGAATAGACGTGGCCAGCGCGTCCATGACGATATCCATTAACCATTTGAGATATGGTTACTGCCGGGTGGATTAAAGGCAGACACGCTGTTTTACTGTGCTGCGCTATGTACCGTAAATAAGGCGTAACCAATGATAATTATTTTTTAACAATCACATTTTTTCTATGATATGAGCGCATTTATTTCTCATAAGCATGAGTTAACATGAAAATTAAGAAAATTTATATTTGTTAATAAATTCATTCAGTTATAACAAAACCTTGCAAAAGATAAGTAAATACTATGTGATACAGATCACATTTTCTCTCATTTAGCAAACTCATAACATTTTTTTGACTTATAAGTTAAATTGTCAGCTGACATCTGATCCACTCCGTTAAAATTTATTGAGGACACTGATATGGAAAGTGCTATCGATCTGTTTTACGTAGAAAAATCAATGGATATCGTAGACAACTACGACTTCAATGATTCTGACTGGTAAAAAATAGAATGAAAGGGCAATTTTTTTTGCCCTTTCATTTTTTTATTTCAGCGGAGGTAAATATGGATGATACCGGACATCACTATCTGATAGATATCCTATCAAAGGATGTTGAATTCCTTAAAGATGAGAAATTGTTAACTCATTCTTTTGAGAAAATACTGCAACTTTCCCATTTTCACATCATTGGCAGGTTGGTTTATAAATTCCAAAGTGGCGGGGAAGGAGTAACGGGGGTATTTCTTCTCTCTGAATCTCATCTTTCATTTCACACTTACCCCGAAACAGGTTATATCAGCATTGATTTATATACCTGCGGGAAGGATGCTGTAAATTTAAGCCGGGATATAGAGGCCATTTTCAAAAACACCACAAAATTCAGAGCGCGTTATATTGAACGGGGAAGTACATTTTTAGCAAAAGCTAACCCTTTTTTCACATCGCCGGCGGTGGTTCTTGAGGATAATCGTAATGAAACTCACTAAAAATGGCCTTATGTGCTTCGACTATCAGTTTCCTATTTACAATTATTTTTTTCCTAACCAACATAAAAACATCACTACAAAAACACTTCGACAGACATACTCTGCTTCCAATGAAAATATTCGATCTCGCGCGCTATATTTTCACATCCCCTTTTGCGAAACTATTTGTAGCTTTTGTCATTTTACCCGTGGGGGATATAAAGACCACAACGACGTAAACCGTTATACCAAGGCCTTAATAAAAGAAATCGAAATAAAGGCGCAAATGATTGACTATCATGCTGTTCCCGTTCGCGCGATTTTTTTTGGTGGCGGAACGCCTTCGATTTTATCCGCAGAAAACATCCGTGCCATTGGGGCTGCAATACACCGCCATTTTGATCTTTCAAAGCTGGAGGAGTTTTCCTTTGAAATCGAAGTAAAAAGCCTAAATGACGATAAAATCAGTGCCTTGCAAGACATTGGTGTGACTCATCCCAGGTTTGGCCTGCAGACCTTCAGTCCTTTATGGCGAAAGCTATTTAACCTGACCTCCACGATGGACCAGATACAGTACGCCGCCCGTGCATTGAATGCTGCTTTTCCGCACGTCTCCTTTGACATCATCTATGGCATGAACGGGCAGGATGAAGAGGACATTATTTCTGATCTTGAACAGGCGATCGCGCTGGGCACCACCAACATCGATATTTATCCTATCAATAATGTCTCCACCCAGCCTAAACTGCATAAGCATATAAAAGACACGAATTTAGGAGTGACTTCCGCGACTCGAAAATTCACCATGAATATTCTCATCGACGCCTATATGAGAAGCCGAGGATTTATGCCACATAACGGACACGGTTATGTTCGGTGTAATAACATCACCTCTGACGTAGTGACAAGAGATTATAAGTTTATTTATCATGAACACGTATACGGTTATGCAGATCATGACCTACATGGTTTTGGGGTTAACGCGGCATCATCGTTACGCGAACATGCTGTTACTAATACCTCAGGTCGGGAAAAGTATATTAATGCAATTGAAAATGGTGAAGTCAGTTGCACTATCAGCCAGCATCCTTCATATATGGATGAAATGAAGCCTTTGATTCTACATCTGGCTTATTTCGCTAGTTTAGAAAAATCAAAGGTACGTATGGAAACCATACCTGGAAGTTTGATGGAGAGGATCGCAGAACTTAAAAATGAAGGTCTCATTACCGAAGATATGGAGTTTTTCCGTTTGACCAAAAAGGGTTGGTACTGGTATACCAACATTATGTATTATCTGATGCCGGATGCTGATAAAGACATTATGAAAAGTTATATCCACAAACAGCTCAGCACGCCTGGTAAATTTATTTCTAAAAAAGAGTTAATTTTTACTACTGCGCAATAGGTGACACACTTTTATCTACTAGAAAACGACGGTTCAATGAAAGCGAAAATCAATAAAAACTATTTGGCGCTCTCCTCCTCTCTGGCTATCTCCAAGACGGGGGACTATGCCCATGAGGTGGTTTTTGCCCTGATCGTGATAGAACTCCTTCGCGACAACTATCTCCTGATCGGCATCGTGTACTTTTTTCGGTTTGTCCCATTTATTTTTTTTGGACCCATTGGCGGTTGGTTAGCCGACCGCTACCCCTTAAAAAATACAATGTTCTACAGTGAATTACTAAGGTTTGTTGCCTCAGTGTCACTCCTGTTTCTGTATGAATACGGTGCGCTTAACCTGGTCTCGATGATCATCTGTACGTTGATTATTACTGTGGGCAGAAGCATCTTTCAACCCAGCTTTCAGTCCTGCGTGCCCAAACTTTTCCGTGAAAATACGCTAATTCGTATCAATAGCTCCTTTCAGATGATCGATCAAGTCGCCTCTATTGCGGGCCCGCTGCTCTGTTCGCTGCTGCTCGTTTCAGTGGGGAAGCAGGGCGTCCTGATATTCGACTCACTGACCTACGTGGTCTCTATGGCCGCATTGTTAATGCTCACGCAGGCTAAGGCGGAGGGAAGCCTTCGCCCTGCCTTTTCAGTAGCGTCTATTTTTAAAGATACCTGGGCGAACATACAGTTTTTACGCGGGCACTCGAGGGATCTTTTCGCTTCGATTATCGGTTCAGCATTGTGCATTCTCTTTACCGCCTCTCTGCTGAGGTACGTGCTGCCTGCATTTGTGATTTTCAAAGGAGGGGCAGAGGTTGAGGTCAGCTATATGTTTGCTGCGCTTGCGTCCGGAACCGTGGTCGGTAGTCTGCTCTACGCCAAATTTTCGGTGATCAGATCTCCATCCGCGCTGATGAAATGGTGGATGGTATATGGCGCAGTATTTATTCTTTTGGCCTGCACAATTAATCTTTCCATCTCTCTCTCGTACGGTATTTCTTTCCTCTTAGGCGGCTGCGGAGCCTTTGTCGATATTTCGATTGTCAGCCTGATCCAGGCGCTATCGGGAAAAAATGATATCGGAAAGAATTTTGGCCTATTTTCCACGCTGGCCAACACGGGTGAGGCCGCATCAGGGCTGATTTATGGCTTCTTTGCGCTTGGTGGAGTGTTCGCGTCGTTCATCATAATGGCCTCGCTGATATCACTCTCCGCCATGCTGATGCTCCGCAACATGGGGCGCGGAGAGTCTCCGAAATAGCCCCTATGCATCCGCTATAAGATCATCGGCGCTGAGCTTTCAGACGTTCGCGCCGTTTGATTTTTTATAAATCTCACTCCAGTTTTCGTAAAGCCTCCGCGTGGGCTATTTTACCTTCTCCAAGCGGACCCCATTTACGTAAAATTATTGTTCGGTGATTTCACAATGCTCATTCGCAGACGGAATGTACGTCATATCCTTATCAGCTGAAACAAATCCGCGTTTAAAACGGAGAATTGTTGTGTTGTTAGACTGTGTTTGGAAGTTGATATCTCGTGCAACTTGATACTCATTATTTCCATTGTCTCTGCGAATATATAGTGTACGCTTTTGATCAGTAAAGCAGATAATCTGGAAGTCTTTGCTATCTGACCCATTTACTAATTGCCACTGATTTGTTGTCTGTTCAGCATTTGCAAATGTGCTTATGAACAGCAATGGAAATACACAGAAAGAAATTTTTTTAATCATCATATAATCCCCGTAAAAATAGATATATCGGCCACTGCTGGGCAGACTTTATTTTTTATGCGCAAAGCGCATGAAGGCGACAAACGCTGTTCCGCATAGCTCTGTAGCCAAACGTCGCCGTACGCCCGGCGCAGCCGGTCTGTGACCCGAATATCCCCAGTCAGCCCCCCGTCCTTGTATGTAATAAGCATGTGGTGGTTAGCTACCATCGCATGAAGCGGAGAGAGCTTGGCCCTCGCCCCAA
>NZ_JAEMGT010000155.1:0-10439 GCF_017655185.1 Rahnella sp. ChDrAdgB13
CGGTCCGGAGGGCACCGCCGATAGCGATAAGCTGAATATGGCGGTTAGAGAGGTTTCGCCGCAAGCCTTCTGCGTTCTCTTCCTCTGACTGAGTGAGGATTTTTGACTCTTCTTGCATGTTGTATTGATTCCTGTTTTTTGCTTTTTTGCGTATGAACTCCGCCATATCGCATTTATTTATGTCAGTAAATTGAGCTCTCAATGGCTCTTTTGTCAGCCTAACTGGAACGACAGCCGGGATGACCGGTGTAATAGTAATGTTATATGCGCATTTATTATAACTGGCATGAAAAATGCCGCAGAAAAAAATGTATCGTATTTTTTACAACGCGGATAACTGAGTGTTAATTAATCAAATGTCAGTGACAGCGACGGGAATAATACCGTTTTTCACTGTGATGGGCTTCACAATTATCACTGAGAATAACTGTAAAAAAAGTAGGGATAAGTGTTTGACATCATCCGTTGAGAAGAGAATAATCCGTCCCGTTGGGTCGTTAGCTCAGTCGGTAGAGCAGTTGACTCTTAATCAATTGGTCGGCGGTTCGAACCCGCCACGACCCACCAACAATCTGGTTATCAATGCGTTGTGATTCCCCTATTTCGTCATTCCCTTCTGTTTTATCTTCCTGATTCAGCAATATTATTATTTCGTTCTAATTCCGGAAATATAAATCTGTGCTTTGCCTTAAATTTAATCTGTGAGTTCGGATTAGTTTTACTGTGGTTAAATTTGATGAAATGCGGGATATAAATTTTCTGGAGCGGCTGTTTAACTTTACTGGTTCAGGAACTTCATTTTTTGACAGGAAATATTCAGGCTTTCTTTGGCACGGCATTAATTTCCCAATGCTTTAACATTGCAATCTGGGGTGTGATTTTGTTTTGCCCGGCCTGCTTCCGGTGCAACAATCTCTCCTAAAAAGAGTCGGACAAATGCGCGCACGCTGCTATTATTCGTGCATAAACTCAGGGAGATAACGATGAAAAAAACACTGGTGGCCTTGGCTGCTCTATTTTTAGCCGGGTGTGCAGCTAATCCTTACGAGCCGACACTTCAGGTCAAATCGTCGTTTGCCAATGCCAGCACCACACCGCCGGCGGGCCAGACGCATGTCAGATTGCACCGCATCGAGCAGTGGTCGGTAATACCTTTTGAAAAGACCTGTCCGCTGATCGTGATTCTAGATGGTCAGACCGTCGCGTCGCTGCACTTTAATCAGTATGTGGATTTAAATGTGCCAAACGGCATGCGAACCATCGACGTTCGTCTTGCCTGCGCACTGACCAAAACGACCGGTTCGATTACTGTGGATGCGAACGGGAAACCTGTCAGTCTCGAAACAGACCGCAGTTTCTTCGGAACCTACAATATCCGGCAGAAAACCGGCGAATGACCGAAATGAAAAACCCGCTCCGGCGGGTTTTTTTATGGCTATTTTTCGCCATGATTACACGGGGAATATCAGATGTACGGTTTCGACCATTCCAGTATCTGATCGTGATGCAGCGGGCGGGAAAAATAGAAGCCCTGTACGGAATCACAACGCAGTTCTTCCAGACACATCAGCGTGTCATTGTCTTCCACGCCTTCGGCAACGACCTGGTAACTCAGCGCATGCGCCATTTCAATCATCGATTTGACGATCACTTTGCTTTTGCTGTCATTGCTGATGCCCTGAATCAGGGACTGATCCAGCTTGAGCGTATCCGCCGGAATTTTTTGCAGATAGTTCAGGTTGCTGTAGCCGGAACCGAAATCGTCCAGCGCAATGCTGATACCCATTTGTCTCAGGGCATCCAGCGATGCGACGGCGTGCGGATTATTCACCAGCGTCTGGGTTTCCAGACACTCGATTTCCAGCATCGACGGGGAAACCTGATGCAGGATTAGCGCGGTATGGATGCGCTGAACCAAATCCTGTTCCACCAGATTATTGGCCGTCAGATTGATGGAAACCTGGATCTGCGCGCCGCGTTTTTGCCATTCGGCAATCTGCATTACGGCCTGAGTAATGACCCAGTTAGTCAGCGGCGTAATCAGCGGGGTTTTTTCTGCCAGAGGAATGAACTCTGAAGGTGAAATGACCCCGAGTGTCGGGTGCCGCCAGCGGATCAGCGCTTCCACGCCTTGGAATTTTTTGTCAGCCAGACGAATTTTTGGCTGATAAAGCAGATGAAAATCTTCGCAGGACGCGACGGTCGCCATCAGGTCATTAAGCAAATTGAAGGCACGTAGCTGGATAACATCGGATTCCTGCTGATACGGCATCACCAGCTGATTATTGCTGATGGCTTCATGCAGGGACGACATACCCTGACGCAGGGTGGTTTCCGCGCAGGAAGAGGTTGACGAAAAGACAGTGTAACCTGCGTGCAAGCGGACATTGATCGGGATATCGCTGGTAATGCTGCACTGGATTTTAGCGGCGGCGATTTCCAGCTGATTGAAAATCTCCTGCTGTTCATCGAGCCGTTTGATCAGCGCAAAGCGGCCGAGCATCAGGCTGTAAACTTTGTCGTTTTCATTCAGTTCACTGCGCAGGAAAGCACCGACGTCTTTAAGAATGTTTTCGACTTTCGGAATGCCAATTGAACGCCCGATGTCGTAGGCATAAAGCGTGTCGAGCGTATCGATCAGGATCAGCAGATAGGACGTGTTATCCGGCGTTTTGATCAGTTGCGCGATATCTTCCATCAGCCGCTGGCGGTTAGGCAGGCGCGTAACGATATCCACAAAGCTCACCGAGCTGCGCGATTCGATAATATCAATGACGATAGCCGCGAGATCCGAGAGCATTTCCACTTCCTGCACGGAAAAATCTCTCGGTTGTTTGTCGGCCAGACACAGGCTGCCGACGGCAAAACCATCGCGGGTGATAAGCGGGGCACCGGCGTAGAAACGCATTCCCTCATCGGCGGTGACCAGCGGATTCTCGCTGAAACGCGGATCCTTTGTGGCATCGTTGACGACCATCACCGAAGAAGAGCGGATGGTGTGATCACAAAACGCAATATCACGTGCGGTGTACTGAGTTGCTGTATTAGTTTTGGATTTAAACCACTGACGGTGTTGGTCAACCAGAGTAATGATGCAAATAGGAATATCGAAAATTTGTTGAGTCAGGCGGGTAATCAGGTCAAGCACTTCATCCGGATTGCTGTCCGCAATCTTGAGTTTTTGCAGCGCCGCAAGCCGTTTATTTTCGTTTGGATTCAGAACCCTTTTCATTCTGTACGACCTCTGATCGCCGAACTGGACGCGTTTAGGTATGCACTATAGCGTGACTCTGATTCATTTATCATTTTCTTTTTGTCCGTTTTGCGAGGGTTGCTGTCAGTTAGCAAGGCGCAGAAGGATATCGTTTGCGTACTATGGAATTCGCAGAGCATTGCCGCTCACTTTATTCCTAAGGAGATTCGTATGTTAAACGACCCGTCACAGAAATATCGCCCGTTCCCCCCGGTGAATTTGCCGGACCGCCAGTGGCCGGGGAATGCGCTCGATAAAGCGCCGCAATGGTGCTCAAGTGATCTGCGTGACGGAAATCAGGCTCTTGCGGAACCGATGGATAATGCACGTAAACGCCAGTTTTTTGACCTGCTGGTGCGCTGTGGTTTTAAGCAAATTGAAGTGGCGTTTCCCTCTGCATCACAAACCGATTTTGATTTCGTGCGCGGGTTGATTGAAGACAAGCTGATCCCCGACGACGTGGTGATTCAGGTGCTGACGCCGTCGCGCCCGGATCTGATTGCCCGCACGTTTGAAGCCCTGAAAGATGTGCCGCGCGCCATCGTACATTTATATAACGCTACGGCGCCGGTTTTCCGCGAAGTGGTCTTCAGTCAGGATAAGGCCGCCACCCGCGAGCTGGCTGTCCGTGGTGCGAAGCAGATCCGCCAGTTGTGCGAACAATACTCTCAGACGCAATGGACGTTCGAATATTCCCCGGAAACGTTTTGTTTTACTGAGCTGGAGTTTTCACTGGAAGTCTGTGAAGCGGTAGCGAATGTCTGGGAGCCCTGCGCTGAGCGTCCGATGATTATCAACTTACCGGCCACCGTGGAAGTCAGTACGCCGAATATTTACGCCGATCAGATTGAATGGTTTTGCCGGCATTTCAGCCGTCGTCAGCAGGTTTCCATCAGCGTGCATCCGCATAATGACCGCGGAACCGGGGTGGCGTGTGCCGAGCTGGCGATGCTGGCGGGTGCCGATCGCGTGGAAGGTTGTTTGTTCGGGAACGGCGAACGTACCGGGAATGTGGATATCGTGACGCTGGCGCTGAATCTCTATACCCAGGGCGTAAACCCTGAACTGGATTTCAGTAATTTGCAGGCGATTGTCGAAGCGGTTGAGGAATGTAATCAGCTGCCGGTGCATCCGCGCCATCCTTATGCCGGTGAACTGGTGTTCACCGCATTTTCCGGTTCACATCAGGATGCCATCAAAAAGGGCTTCGCGGCGCAGAAAACCTCAGACAGTGACGTCTGGCGGGTGCCTTATCTGCCGCTCGATCCCGCTGATGTCGGGTGCAGTTACGAGGCAGTGATCCGCGTCAACAGCCAGTCGGGCAAAAGCGGGGCGGCCTGGTTGCTGGAACAGAATCACGGGCTGAAACTGCCGCGCGGCCTGCAAATAGATTTCAGTAAAGCCGTGCAGCGCGAAACCGATACGCATGGCAAGGAAATGAGCACCAGCGATATCTGGCGGCTGTTCCGTGCGCGTTACGGACTGACCGAGCAACCGGTGGTAAAACTGCTGAGCTACGACATCCGCAGTGATGAGCAAAATGTCTGTCATTTCAGTGCGCGCATCCGCTACCGCAATGAAGAGCAACAAATTGCCGGCAGCGGCAACGGGCTGTTGTCCGGCGCGGTCGATGCCCTGCGCCGCAGTTGTGACGTGGAACTGGAAATTGGCGATTACCACGAGCATACGTTAGGGCATCAGAGCCACAGCCGTGCCGTTGCGTACCTGAGTTGTCAGGGGCGTCATGGGGAAACCCGCTACGGTGTGGGTATCGACAGCGATGTCTCCAGTGCTTCCGTGCAGGCGCTGTTTAATGCGGCTGGCGGGATTCTGTCTGACTAAAATATTCGCTGGGTGAAATGCCAAGGGAACGGCGGAACATCGCGCTGAATGCACTCGGGCTGTCATAGCCCAGTGCCAGCGCGACATCAATCACCGAGAGACCTGCTGCCAGCTGGTTAATCGCTTCGAGTAATTTTGCCTGTCTGACCCAGTCACTGAAACGCAGCCCGGTTTCGCGCTGAAAGCGGCGCGAGAGTGTCCGGCTGCTGATATCCAGACGCTTAGCCACTTCCTCAAGCTCCCATGACGCACACAAATCGGCGCGAATTTGCTGGCTGAGCACAAGCAACTCCGGTTCTTTGGGCTCGGGCAAATGAAGCGGCAACGTTGGTAGTAACCGAAGTTCGTCGAGCAGTAACTCCATAATCCGTTCATCACGGCCGCCCGGCAGATAATCGTGCGGGATCGTCAGAGATGTCAGAATCAGTTCGCGGAGCAGGGGGGAAATCTGGACCACCTGACACTGCGCGGGTAAATCGGCGCGGGCGAGGGGATCGACAAATAAGGTGCGGGCTTTTACGCCACCGATAAAACGCAGGCTGTGTTCGACGTTTGCGGGCAGCCAGACGCCGCGGCCCGGCGGAACCATCCAGGTGCCGAGCGCGGTGTTCACCTCAACAACGCCAGATAAAGTATGGATCAGTTGCGAACAGTGGTGGCTGTGTGCCGCTTCGCTATCACCATGCTGATAATCAATGGCCAGCGGCGCGATGGCCTGATGAGGTGCAAGGAAGTTGCGGTGCATTGATCAGTGATGTTTCTGTTTCTTGGCGTCTTCGACGGCCTTTTTGGCTTCTTCAGCCGCTTTCTCAATCTCTTCTTCTGTCAGTTGCTCGGCCGCTTCAATCAGTTCTGCCAGTCCGTCGCTGACATGGACTGCGTCTGCCTTGCTTTTGTTTTCTTTATTATTTTCGCTCATTACGGTTGTCCTGATGATGTGAATACAGGGCTCTATTATAGCAGAATATAGGGCGAAAGCCGGGGGGCGTGCGGGGAAAGCGCGGAGCCCGCCAGGCGGCAGGCTCCGAAATATTCTTACTGGCGATAAGCGAATTTGATTTGTTGCAGGGAGTTTTTGAAGACTTCAGCCTGTTGCTCGTCTTCCATCTGCGCCACAAAACGTTCCATATTCAGCATGACTTTACCTGCATCAGCCTGACCAATGGCTTTCAAAATCAGGGTCAGCGTGGCTTTCAGGCAGGCAACTTCGGTCGCCAGTGTTTCAACGTTTGCTTCAGTCGTAAAATCGCAATTACTCATTATTTAAATCTCCTCAGACAGGCTGGCAGGCAGCACGCCGAATTCTGAACGGTAAAAAGAACAGGGCAAAAAGTGAACTCACCCGCTATGAAGGGTGAAAAGTGGCAGCATTTTAGCATAGTTGGCACGGTTTAGTGCAGCGCGGACCTGTTGCGGTTAAAACAGCCAAATAGGATTATTCATACGGAATATTATGGGCGCCGTAAAGAATACTAAACGTAATAGCAAGCTGAGAACCTTTCATGCAGATGTGCAGACTTATTCATATAAGCCATCAGCAATTCGTGCTATCCAAAATAATAATCGGATATATCATAGATATATGAAAGAACGACGTTGACGGATAAATAAGCTGTCTAAGAAAATGCCTGTTTTAGACCTGAAAATTCCGGTGTTATTATTTTTTTACTGCTGAAAACATCGGACCTCTGATCAGCCTTTTCGTTGATTAGACAGGTTTTTTTAACGAATTATTAATACAGGTGATGGCACTTCTCATTTACATTCAGCAAAGTAGTTTTTTTCAGACATTCCTTGGTCAGGACGGCATGATAGAGTAAAATACGCGGGCTATAATAATGCTTTCGTCTTCCTGATTTAAAACACTGCCGATGAGCGGTAGTGGGGCGAGTTTGTTAATGCTGGCCTCTAATTGCCACCTCCTCTTCGTTTATAAGCGGTCTGAGAACACTATTAATGTTCAGCGTACATGATTACGTTAAGACGGGCTTGAAGAACCTGACGGTGTGTCGCCCTTATTTTTTGGAGAATTCTCTTTGATTAGCGTTCTTCTTGTTGATGACCATGAACTGGTGCGCGCAGGGATCCGACGCATTCTTGAAGATATCAAAGGCATCAAAGTCGTTGGTGAGGCGCAATGCGGTGAAGATGCCGTCAAATGGTGTCGCGCCAACGATGTTGATATTGTCCTGATGGATATGAACATGCCGGGTATCGGCGGGTTAGAAGCGACGAAGAAAATCATTCGTTTTTCGCCCGACATCAAGATAATCATCCTGACGATTTATACCGAAAATCCGTTACCCGCCAAAGTGATGCAGGCCGGGGCTTCGGGCTATCTGAGTAAAGGGGCTGCGCCACAGGAAGTGGTGAATGCTATCCGCCTGGTTGATTCGGGTCAGCGCTATATTGCGTCTGACATCGCTCAGCAAATGGCACTCAGCCAGATTGAACCCCAATCTGAAACGCCTTTTGATTCCTTATCAGAGCGTGAATTACAGATCATGCTTATGATTACCAAAGGGCAAAAGGTGAATGAAATTTCAGAACAGCTGAACTTGAGTCCGAAGACAGTTAACAGTTATCGTTATAGGATGTTTAGTAAATTAAATATTAGCGGCGATGTTGAGTTAACCCATTTGGCTATCCGGCACGGCTTGTTCAACGCGGAGACTTTATCAGGCAGTGAGTGATGAGCGTTTCGACCCTAAAGCCTTTCTGAAAACGGTCACCAGCCAGCCGGGCGTCTACAGGATGTATGACGCCAGCGGCACCGTAATCTATGTAGGTAAAGCCAAAGACCTTAAAAAACGTCTTTCCAGCTATTTTCGCGTCCAGGTTTCCAGTCGTAAAACGGAAACGCTGGTCAAAAATATCGCGCAAATCGATGTCACCGTAACGCATACGGAAACTGAAGCGCTGCTGCTTGAACACAACTACATCAAACTGTATCAGCCGCGCTACAACGTTTTGCTGCGCGATGATAAGTCGTATCCGCTGATTTTCCTCAGCGCGGACAACCATCCGAGAATTACCGTTCACCGTGGCGCGAAGCATGCGAAAGGCGAATATTTCGGGCCTTTCCCAAACTCTTACGCTGTTCGCGAAACGCTGGCGCTGTTGCAAAAACTTTTCCCCATCCGACAGTGTGAAAACAGTGTTTACAGCAACCGTTCACGTCCGTGTCTGCAATATCAGATTGGCCGTTGTCTGGGCCCGTGTGTCAAAGGGCTGGTCAGCGATCAGGAATACAACGATCAGGTAGATTACGTGCGTCTGTTCCTGTCGGGCAAAGATCAGCAGGTTGTGACGCAGCTGGTCAGTCGTATGGAAGAAGCCAGCAAAGATTTGCGATTTGAAGATGCCGGGCGGATCCGCGATCAGATTCAGGCCGTCCGTCGCGTCACAGAACGTCAGTTTGTATCGGGCAACAGCGAAGATCTGGATGTCATCGGCGTGGCCTTTGAGTCGGGAATGGCCTGTCTTCATGTGCTGTTTATCCGTCAGGGTAAAGTCCTTGGCAGCCGCAGCTATTATCCGAAAGTGCCGGGCGGCACCGATCTGGGCGAAGTCGTGCAGACGTTTGTCGGGCAGTTTTATTTGCAGGGGAGCCAGATGCGTACGCTTCCCGGTGAAATTCTGCTGGATTTCAGCTTGCCAGAAAAAGACTTGCTGGCGGAATCGCTCAGTGAAATGGCCGGACGTAAAGTTCAGATTCAAAGTAAGCCTCGCGGTGATCGCGCGCGTTATCTGAAACTGGCGCGTACCAACGCGTCCACCGCGCTGACAACAAAGCTTGCGCAGCAATCCACCATCCATCAGCGGCTGGCAGAATTGGCAAAAACACTCCATCTTGCCGAAATTAACCGCATGGAATGCTTCGACATCAGCCATACTATGGGCGAGCAAACGGTCGCTTCCTGCGTTGTTTTTGACGGCAACGGCCCGGTGCGTTCGGAATACCGCCGCTATAACATTACCGGTATTACGCCAGGCGATGATTACGCGGCGATGGCTCAGGTGCTGAACCGCCGTTATGGTAAAGCGCTCGATGAAAAGAAAATTCCCGATGTCATCTTTATTGACGGCGGGAAAGGCCAGCTCGGCATGGCGCGCGATGTTTTTGATTCGCTGAATGTTGAGTGGGATAAATCTAAACCGCTGCTGATTGGTATCGCGAAAGGTGCTGACCGCAAAGCCGGGCTCGAAACGCTGTTTTTCGTACCAGAAGGTGAGGGCATTGCGTTACCGGCGGATTCTCCGGCATTGCATGTGATTCAGCACATCCGCGATGACTCGCACAATCATGCGATCACCGGCCACCGTCAGCGTCGCGCTAAAGTGCGTACGACCAGTGCCCTGGAAGAAATTGAAGGCGTCGGGCCAAAACGGCGTCAGGTTTTACTGAAATACATGGGAGGCATTCAGCCATTACTGAATGCCAGCGTAGAGGAAATTGCACAGGTGCCGGGTATTTCTAACGCATTGGCAGAAAAGATTCATAATGCGTTGAAACACTAAAGGCAATGTAGCAACATACTCATAATATCCACACCGGACAAACAGTTACCTTCGCTATGCAATTTAATATACCTACGTGCCTTACCCTGTTCCGCGTTGTACTGATACCGTTCTTTGTGCTGGCTTTCTATCTGCCTTATCCCTGGGCATCACTGGCCTGCGCGCTGATTTTTGTTTTTGCTGCGGTGACTGACTGGTTTGATGGTTATCTTGCCCGTCGCCTGAAGCAAACAACGCGTTTTGGTGCATTTCTGGATCCGGTCGCAGACAAAGTGATGGTTGCCATCGCGCTGGTGCTGGTCGCAGAATACTTTCATTCATGGTGGATTACGTTGCCGGCGGCGACGATGATTGCACGTGAAATTATCATTTCGGCGCTGCGCGAGTGGATGGCGGAAATTGGTAAACGGAGCAGCGTTGCGGTGTCCTGGATTGGTAAAGTGAAGACAACGGCGCAAATGTTGTCTCTGGTCGCGTTATTGTGGCGTCCGGATAACATCGTGGTGGGTGTCGGTGTGGTTGCGCTTTACATTGCTGCGGTGCTGACTTTCTGGTCAATGTTCCAGTATTTGAACGCTGCGCGCCACGATTTGCTGGAACCCTGATCAAACTGACGTAAAAAACGTCAAACGATCGCATGAACCTGATAATTTTATTGACTCAATCCGTCAGGTCAGTAGAATGCAACGCATCGGAAGGCAGCCAGTCATGCGCCAGAAGATAGTTAAAAAAATCAGTACGTTCTGATTAAAGCGGGAATAGCTCAGTTGGTAGAGCACGACCTTGCCAAGGTCGGGGTCGCGAGTTCGAGTCTCGTTTCCCG
>NZ_JAEMGT010000156.1:0-4187 GCF_017655185.1 Rahnella sp. ChDrAdgB13
TAATCACTCCACACGTTAAGCCGGCTGCACACCGGCGGGTTTGAAATCAGTAATCGTTATTTCTGCCTTCCCATCTTTGGTAACTGGTCCCCACTCGACCGTCATTCGTTTTATCTGACTGTCGTCCTTCCAGATCCCCGCGTGGGTCAGGCCATCAAACAGCGCCTTCTGGAAATTATCTAAATCTCGTTTCGCCCTGGTTGGTGGGTATAAAACCAGGCGCACATCCAGTTCGGTGAGTAGTGCCGTCGGGCGGCTGCGCAACTGCTGATAAATCGCTGCCAGCGCGTTTGACCGGAAGATCCGCCCGCGCTCGCTGATCAGCACGCCCTTTCTGGTGGAGCGCCAGTAGCCGTTGACGCTTGGCGGGAATGGCAACGTCAGGATCATTCATCCACCTCGGTAACCGACTCGCACGTAAACAGGATTTCGCTATCAAATGGAAGCTCACAACCCAGATGAATAATCGGGCCGAAAGTCTCCATGAGTGACCAAAGCTGAAATTTTGAATAACCATCGGAATCAGTAGATGGTGGTGTAAAGTCAGGCAGGCTTGGCGCCATTCGCTGAAGTTCTTCACGATTGGACTTCATGACAGACAGGCCAAATTCGTTCAGTTTTACTTTTACGTAATTGTTTATGTTTACGGTTGCCAATTTCACGGTTGCACCTCCCCTGCTTTTTCCAGACTGCTCAGCACCGCATCAGCATGTTCACGCGCCGCGGTGTAATCAGTGGGATGCAGCTCCCCCGAAGGGGAGACCGCCATCAGCCAGCCGTTGTAAGCATTGAGCCAGATTTTTTGAAGTTCGTTCACGCAGCCACCTCCGACGTTGAATTGTTAAGGCGCGCCGCCTGCCAGCGGATTTGCTCAAGGAATGCCTCCCCCTGCGCCAGCAGCTGTTCTCTGCTGACATAACTGATTGCCGGTCCACGCCATGTCTTATCAAAAACGACGATCGCGCCAGCAAAGAAAGCACCGGTCGGGACCTGGTCTTTGTCTGCCGGAACAAACCAAGACGGGGCATCAAATCCAATACGCCCGCGAACAAATGACACGTGATCCGCGCCTTCCGGCCACCATGTTTCTGACGTTGCAGCTTTAATCAAGAACACGTAGCGGCCACCCAGCTCACGCATCTGGAATGCATGATTGATGATATGGCTCATGCCGGTAATGTATTGACCATCGTGTTTGCTGGCGCGGGAGTAAGGGGGATTAGCAAATGCAGCACCATTCAATTCACTTAAGCGAGCGGACCAATCCTGAGTGATCGCATTGTCTTCGGCGGTATAGAAAGCCGGGCATTTGCTGTTTTCACCATCGGTAAAGAGATCGAGAACCAACGGGCCGAACATGGCATTGATACCCCAGAAAAGTGAGTCCGGCGTGCGCCATTGATCGCCAACCTCTTTCAATTTATGGGCTGGCTTATCACGCAACTCATGCAACGCCAGCACATATTTGTTACTCAGCGCGGTTGAATCCGACTCGGCTATTTCGCTAACTTCTTCAGTTACGATTTTTTCTATGGACTCAACGCTTATATTTATCGCCATATCAATACGGGTTCCTATCCATGCCATTACCGGCACAGCCATGCTGTTTCCGATGGCTTTATAGCGATTCGAGTCGGACGCCGCAGTGCAGCATTCTTCGAGAGTTTTCATGCGGCCGCCACGCATCAGATACTTCGCGTAATCCTCCGCAAGTTTTTCAGGGCGAATGGCCTTACCGTAAGGGATGAGGGTGTGGTCATCCGGCATACCCTGTAAACGCTCGCACTCCCGAGGTGTGAGGCGGCGAACGGCCATTGGTTCCAGAGATACCGCATGGCGATCCGTTGATGTCAGGCAAGGCGACATATTACGCAACGGCTCGACAGAGTTACCGCCGTTCTCTGGACTTCTGCCAATCCAGTTGCCCGGAATACCGTAGGCGACAGCTGGTGGCTGACCGCCGCTCATATGGCTGGTGTCAGTGTTGCCAGCTCTCAGTGTGGGCGAGAGCTCGAAAGTTGCATCGCCGCCGTAGTCTTTTGAACTGAAAGCGATCGCTGGCGTTTGATTGCACTGCAATGCGCCGGTTACGTGCTCGTCAGCGCCAAGCGTTGCTGAAGTGTTTCCACCGGCCTGCCAGTTGAATGCTGTAACAGTAAGTGATTCATGATCCGCGCCTGACTTCGCCCGCAACGGGCCGATTCCTTCCGTAAAAGAAGCGTGACCATTGGAACTATAAGTTTCAGTAACGAGAAGTCCGTTCTCTGCGTCTTGCTGAGTGGCTGAACCAGCAGCCTTGCCATTGTTCAGCAAAGTTCCCGCTACTAAATGACCAGCTTGTGCTTGGTTGTCGTCTGCGCCACACGTACCAACGCCTGTTGCAGTAAGGGCGGCAGTGATCGACCGCGCTTCTCGGCTCGGCGCAATATCCCTTCGCACGCCTTCTGACTCAAATAGAACTTCTCTGGGATCAAACTCGTTTCGAGCACTTGCGACAACGAACACACGTCTGCGGCGTTGTGCCACTCCGAAAAATTGAGCATCAAGGGTTCGCCAGGCAATAGTCCTTTCTGGTCCAGACACACAACCTGCGTACGACCATTTTCCCCCTGCTGGCTGCAACTCACAGCTTTCGCCGGCAAGTGCTCCCAAAAAGCACCCGAAGGCATTATCTTTACTGGAGAGGACTCCGGGCACGTTTTCCCAGACGATGATTGCGGGCTGTTGTCCGTTTTCGCGACGCTTGCTGTCAATGGCATTGGCTAATTCCACATATGAAAGGGTTAACTGCCCGCGGGCATCTTCAAGTCCTGCACGTAGTCCGGCTACGCTGAAGGCCTGGCATGGTGTACCGCCGACAAGTACGTCTGGCGCCTCAACATCTCCCGAAGAGATTGCAGCGGCGATTTTGGTCATATCACCAAGGTTGGCGACTTCCGGCCAGTGGTGTGCAAGTACTGCTGACGGGAATGGTTCAATCTCAGAAAACCATGCGGGCTGCCATCCTAGCGACTCCCACGCGCAGCTTGCTGCTTCTATGCCACTGCATACAGACCCATATCGAATATTCATGCTGTTATCACTCCATGCTGGCGCTGGGCGCAGTCTTTCCAAATCTTGGCCCACTGCGATATGGCGAAGTCGGCGCGCATACTTCGGATGTTGGCTTTGCTGGCCTCGGCACAAACCGTTTTTTCCAGCGCGCTCGGTGCTTTGGTCGCCGCAACACCGCTGATGAACCGGCGATATGCCGCATCGCGCTCAGCCGTATCGACTTCAACTTCACCGTCAGCAGTCCACTTGCCATTCACACAGATCGGACGTCCGCTCTTTGCCCATTTGGTCGCGCTGAGCAGGTAACCTTCAAATTTGGCTGGCTGGAACAGAGTTGCCGGGCGCAGATATTCAGCCATTTTTGGGGAGTCGCCCCAGTGAACCTGCTTGTATTCGATTACCAGTTGCAGTTCTTCCAGCGTGTGACCTTCACGGAGACGGGCACGCATATTTTCCAATGAGCTATTAGCGGGCTGATAACGGGAACCGGTGATTAGGTTCAGGTGCTTCAGGGCCTGTTTAGCTTGATCAGTAATTTCAACTTCGGCGTCGGTCTGCGCAGCAGGCTGACAAGAGGTTTTATTATCTGATGGATCTTGTTTTGAATTTACTAACGGATCCCCCCCAGATTCTGGCGGGTGAAAACCGGTATTCGTGTTCGATTTTGATGCGTCGGATTTTGACCGGTCAGATTTTGAGGTGTCAGATTTTGATGCGTCAGAATCTGACGGTTCAGCGGCAGCACGAAGCTTTGCAATATTCAGCTGGTACATGTTCGATGTGTTTCGGTTTCCCTTGCGGCGCGGGGTGCTTGTGATCCAGCCGTCAGCCTCAAGTTTGCCCAACGTAGTGCGCACAGTGCTTTCACCGGCACCCAGCTGGCGGGCAATGGTGGTGATCGACGGCCAGCACAGGCCTTCGTCAGAACTGAAGTCAGCGAGGCGCGCCATAATGGCAACCGCCGATATTTTTAAACCGGCAGCAGCGCAACCATCCCAGACGTATGCGGATAACTTAACGCTCATAAGACCCTCTTAAACTTTCGCCGGTATTGTTCAGTAGGCTGGGCGCACTCATGCGGGTAACCGGCGCGCATGAAGATGACGCGATCCCCTGCTCTGTCGAAGCCCACG
>NZ_JAEMGT010000023.1:0-208444 GCF_017655185.1 Rahnella sp. ChDrAdgB13
GAAGAAAAAGGCGAAAGCGACCGTCTTAAAGGGGGTGGTCGCGCGTAGCGGGCGACGGTGTGCCGCCGTTGATGTTGGGGGTTTTGGCTCGGCGTCCAGCCGCGACATTACCCCATGCGACAGGCAGTGAGAGCGTCCAGCCCGAGCGTATTGTCACACGCCGTTGCCCGTCATTCGGGCGTTTCAGGGGACGGACGACCATGCGTCGGCTGTTTTCTGAAAGCGCGGATAACAGGCATGAGCGTCGGAGACGTTCAGTGCCTTTCATCCGTTTATGGGCGTCCTCAATAGGCGTCGCGTGTGGGCGTGGGGTTTAACGTCCATCGGTGACGCCCATGTGATGCGCCCGTCACACCGAAATCAGACCGGAGATCACTGCAATGGGAACTCATCTGATGCAAAGGCTGAATGCCTTTTCGGATGCCTTTTCTGTTTTTCTGCTGTGGCTGCAACACAACCCTGTCATATTATCTCTGTTCGCCGGGCTGACGCTGCCATTCATCTTTCATCTGCCACGTGAAGAAAGAAAAAATGCCCCCTTCTGGTTAAAATCGGTGGCGGGTGTATCCACCTTCTTTTTCATATTCGGCACCCTGTCACCTCTGACCATTCAGGGGCTGAGTTTTTTCTTTAAAATACTCGACAATAAAATACTGCTCAGATTATCACTCTGGATACTGACTATCGGGTTTACGCTTGCAGGTCTGGCTTTTCATATTGCAGCCCGAAGGCTGCTGACGGGTGAAATAGACAGTCTGAAACACCGGATGATTAAAAAAAGCAAGCTGGAAAGAAATGTCAGAACGGATGTTCGTGAAATCAGGGACATGTTACCTGACAGCATTGCGTATAACCCACTGGATTATATTGACCTGAATAAAGGTATTTTTATCGGGCTGGATAAAGACGACCAGCCGCAATATATCACCCCCGAAGAATTTCAAACTCAGCACGCCGACCTTATCGGCACCACAGGCTCTGGTAAAGGCGTCAGTGCCTGTGTGCTGCTTTATCAGGCAATACTTTCAGGTGAAGGCGTATTTGTCGAAGATCCTAAAAATGACGAGTGGGCACCGCATGTCCTGCGGGAAGCCTGCCAGAAAGCGGGAAAACAATTTGTTCTTATTAACCTGAATGACCTTCATTTACAGATTGATTTACTGACTGATATTTCTCATGAACAACTGGAGGAGTTGTTTAATGCTGGTTTCAGCCTGGGTAAAAAAGGCGAGGGTGCTGATTTTTACCGTATCGCCGATCGCCGCGCAGCCAGAAATACGGCAGCTATTTATGAAAAGGGAATGACGTTACGCGACTTATATAATACTGACTTTGTGAAGTCTATTAGTGAAGATGTACCTGCTTTTTATGGCGAGCTTGAGGAAATCGCTTTAGTGAATTCCATTAATGCCAATAAGGGGTTTTCCTTAAAAACGATTTTTGATGAAGGTGGATGCTGTTACATTATCGGCTCAATGCGTAACCAGAAAATCATATCGGCTCAGCGAATGATTTTAATCCGTCTGATTCAGATTGCCGAAACGCGTGACCGGATAAAAGGCAAACCTCGTCCGGTCGCTATTTTCCTTGATGAACTCAAGTATCACCTTTCCCGCCCTGCGCTTGAAGGGCTTGGCGCAGCGAGGGACAAAGGTGTGCATATCATCATGGCCCACCAGTCGGTAAAAGATTTGTATGACTGCCCGGCAGATCTGGAGGGTGATGCCGTTGCCGGTTCGGTGATTGAGAACTGCAAGTTTATGCTGGTTTATCGCCTTCGCGATCCGGACACCGCCGACTGGGTGGCAAGGATGACCGGCTCTATTCTGGTAGATGATGAAATGAGGAAAGTTAAAACGGATATATCCCTGACGGAGAAAATAGAAACTGACAGGATGATCCGTCAGGCTGAACGCTATTATATAGACAGCAACATGTTGCTTAATCTCCCCCAGTTTGTTGGTTTTGTTTTCACCCAGAATGATCTGGCAAAGGCAACCAAACTATTCCACATACCGGCAAAAAAGCAATATATCGACATTCTTTCATTTGAGAATAAAAACCCTTCGCACACCGAAAAAGAAAGCCAGATCCACAAACCCTCCATTAATCTGTGAGGCTATCAATGCTTATTCATAACGTTGCTGAAAGAACTGAAGCTGCAAAACAGAGAATGCGGGCATTGCTTTATTTTCTCAAGGAAGAAACATTCTCTGATTTGCGGACCTTAAAAAAAGTTGTCGGCTATAAAGGAAAACATAACCATGCGATGTATAACCTGCTTAATAAAGCAGTTGCAATGGGCCTCCTGAATAAACATGAATACACGGTATTGACCGGGAAAAAATCATTGTGGGGGATCACCATGCAGGGACTGGCGATGGTGGTTAGCGCTAATGACAAGGTTTTCCCTGCCTATTTTGAGCCGGGGAAACTCAGACACTCGACACTGGAACATCGACTGTTAAACCAGCGGGTCAGGATCGTCCTTGAGGAAAAAGGAGGCACAGGCTGGCTAAACGGAGACCGGGGAGAGTTTATGGCGCGGTACCCGGGTATCCGGCACCGACCCGACGGCATTATTACCTTAAGCAGCGGTGCCATCGTTGCGGTGGAAACAGAGAGATCGATGAAAACCCGCGCTCGTTACATCAGCATTATTAACAGTCATCTCGCCGCCAGCGACGCCGGACGCTGGCACTATGCGATGTATGTTATGCCGGATGGTAAAACTAAAGAATCGCTGGTCAGGCTGTTTGACAGTATCAGGACGGTGATGAGAAACAGTGTTCCCGTTCCGTTTGATGCGAAGAACCGCGAGATGTTTCTCTTCCGCACCCTTGATGAACTGGAAGAAAAAATCAGTGATAAACAGGGTGCCCCCTCTTCTTCAGTTGGTGGCGACAACTGGAGGGAACGCCATGCATGACAATTTGACTCATGGCGACTGCCTTGACGTTCTGCGCAGTATGCCGGACAACTATGTGGACAGCATTGTGACCGACCCGCCCTATGGTATTAAATTCATTAGTAAGACATGGGACTATGATGTTACTTCACAAACCATCTGGGAAGAATGTCTGCGCGTACTCAAGCCCGGTGGTCATCTGCTGTCCTTCGCGGGATCCCGCACTCAACACCGTATGGCAGCGCGTATTGAGGATTCGGGCTTTGAAATACGTGACATGATCGTATTTCTCTACGAGACCAGCACTGCTGCTCAGGTCCTCATTGAAAGTTTATCGCCGGATCAGCTCAAATTACTGGACGCGACATTTGGAAATGATGGAATGCTGGGCTGGGTATACGGTTCGGGCTTTCCTAAAACTCACCACGCATTAAAACCGGCTATGGAGCCTATTACTGTTGCCCGTAAGCCATTCAAGGGGTCTATAGCATCGAACGTATGCGTGCATAGTACCGGCACTCTAAACATCAGCAAGTGCAGGATCCCTCTTGCAGACGGGGAATCTCCCTATGATTATCCAAATGGACCGGGTGGCACTGAGCCTAACCATATGTGGCGAGGTAGAAGTAAAGGTGATGGGAGTATCGCCAAACAAGGAAGTCCTGATGGTCGCTGGCCCGCCAATTTTATCCATGATGGCAGTAACGCAGTACTTGCCTGGTTCCGGGATAGCCCTCAGCAGGTAGAAATTAGCAGCGCCAGTCGATTCTTCTATTGTGCGAAAGCCAGCAGAAAGGACCGTGGTGAGGGTAACAATCATCCATGTGTAAAGCCCACCGAGCTGATGCGTTACCTTTGCCGCCTGATTACTCCCACGGGCGGCACCGTACTTGATCCCTTTATGGGAAGTGGAAGTACCGGCAAAGCTGCGGCGACGGAAGGTTTCTGTTTCATCGGTATTGACCGAGAAGAGGATTATGTGAAAATTGCTTGCAGACGTATTGCGGCAGCACTGAGCACCACAGTTCGTTCTGGCGGTGCAGGAAAACACCTTGATAATTGAAAGCCTCTAAAAG
Organism: Rahnella sp. ChDrAdgB13; assembly: GCF_017655185.1. Classification (NCBI taxonomy): domain Bacteria; kingdom Pseudomonadati; phylum Pseudomonadota; class Gammaproteobacteria; order Enterobacterales; family Yersiniaceae; genus Rahnella; species Rahnella sp. ChDrAdgB13. The sequence goes on from NZ_JAEMGT010000023.1 coordinate 3,985, forward strand.
TGTTAGCTAAGATTTGAGCTAACACTTATATGACTCAGTGCCATAACCTAATCTGACAGGCAATTTTGTGCCATGAGCGGACTTTGATCCCCCTATAAGCTTGTAGTAGGGGAGTTATATCGGGGGACTATTCGGAGAAGGGGATTTTTGGTATGCATGTATATTATTTAACAAGAAAATTAAATTATCCAATTGATTTTTAATAAGTAATTATCATCCAGGCAGAGCGTGTACTTTGTAATGAGTGAGCTTAGATTACCGATGAAGTTAAAGTCATTTAGTTAAATATCGGATAAAATGTAGAGAACTAAGCAGGTTTCTTGCGGGCGTAGAGGAAAGGAAATGACTAGACAAGAATCAATTGATTTTTACAAACTAAACGGTTATAGGGAGATATCGAATAATTCATCAGGACTTAGTACTGATGTTCTAGTTCACGGTATGACTGTTGTTCGTATTGGCGGCGATCCGGGTTATTCGCACTTCGCTAGGCTTGTTAGCTCGACTACTTCTAGCCTAAAGAATGTAGTTAAAATATATTCTCACAATGAACCTTTAGGTATTATAAATGACTCAAGCATTAATAACGAGTATTCAATCACAGAAATGGAGTTGTTAGCTTCAATGTCTGAACCTGAGTGTATTTATTATAAAAAATGGGCTTCGGTAGCTTTAAATGAAATAAGACAAGGAAAAAAACCTGTAACTGACCCTTTCGATTTGGTTGATGACATAGAAATATTGTTTATATATGCCAAGAAAAATAATTTAGGTATTGATTTGGTTGAGCCAAAAAATGTAATGAAGCGAGGAGATGAATTTATAATACTAGACCCATTTGCTTGAATGCATAAACGGATGGGACTTCAAGATAGTCTCTCACGACTTCTCTTGCTTATAGGTCATGTAGGTATTCTTAACGCCCGCTCCCTGCTTATAGCGGATGGAGAACAATCAGTTTTGGTGTCTTTGTGTCAGAATGAAATTATCATCTTGTCCAAATGAATGGGAGTGATTCAATATCAGTCACTTTGCCTAATTAGCGAAAAAAACCTTTAGCATCTCTCTGTGGTCGGATGAATGTAATATCAAAGGGAATGTCAATACCATTAATGCTAAATGTAAACAATTCATTTATCGAGGGTATTGGAGTAATAATTCTATTCAATAGAATGTCGGCCAGTTCGTATGCTACCTCTATATTGGTACATAGAATCGACTTCACTTCAGGAATATGCTTAGTGATAATTCCAAGTAAAAAAGAGTCACCATTTCTATAACTATTTGTATCTTCTTTGAATATCATTGTCCCCCAACATGTCCCACCACTGATTCCCTTTGGCTTCAGGTTTGTCACCCCACCTTCACCGGTAGCTACTCTCACAACGTTGTTCTCTTTGAATCTCGCTAAATAAAAATCATTTTTATTAAACCTTGCTTTTTTGTATACAGAATCATCGTTCTGTTTTGCATGAAATATTAACTGTTGAGGATTAAGTTCATTTCCACGAACTTCATATACCTTATTGCGAGTAAGGGGGAAACCTACAATCGTGTTTAAACATTTAGGTACAGCAGCCCGGTGACGATGTACCATGTTTTCTGGAATACACTGGTGCTGGTAACCGTCAGCAGGAACCCCTTCACCAATCTTGGGGTTTACAATAATGACTGCAATGTCCAGAAAGTCATCCTCTCTTGTTTTACTCTCCGATGGTGTTGTTTCAAAGGTTCTGTCAAGAAACTCAATTTTGTCATCGCTGACATAATAGAAAAGTCTGCCTTTAGACCGATGGTCAAACACATGGCCGGCTGTAACAAAGAAATTCATACCTCTGTGACTGATCAAAAATCCACTGCCAATATGCTCTACCGTATCTTCATTTGCATCATTATCTAATAAAAGATACACTGGGAAAGTATATGGACTAAGTCTCTTGCTTAATTCATCAGCAGCGGTCAGTGACGGTTTACCTGCTTGACTATTTTGACTCCCAATACTCACAGCTATATTATCCTTGTTTTTTAGTTCTAATGGGAAACAGAAAGAAAATCACTTCATGTTATTAGAAGGGGAAAACCCTAAGATGTCTGAGTCGTCTATAATACCTCCTCTTTAAGAACATCACACAAATAAGAAGTTGGCTGTTCATCATGCTTATAGCCATCAAAATTCTAAAGAGGCCTTTTGTTGATGCCAGATCGATCTGCTACCCGTCTTCTTTGACACATCTTGGTTTACAATTTTCATTGTGACACGACATACTTAATTTTGCACCACTTAGTCCGCTCATCGCTCGTTGCCGACTGTCATGCTGAATCGTGTTCTCACGGTCAGATCAAGTCTGAGCCAATACATCTAAAGCGATGAGCGGGCTCTTTGCCGCCCGCCCCCGCAGCCTGCGAATTTTTCCTGACACACAGTGCCACGAAAAATTCGCAGGTAGGTTATACCTTTAACACCACCACGACTCTGCCCACAGAAATATATGGTCAAAGCCGCATTCCTTTACGGCTTCTTACCATGCCCTCAAGCTTTATCCATCAAATAACGATGCGCTTTCGATGCCGCACTAACGGCTTTGAAAATATATCGTTTGTCGTTCTTCAGTGCTTTCAGCCAGGAAGCAATATAGCTTTCGTGCTGGACCTCTCCGACAATCCCAAGATCCGCTATCAGGAACGCGCTTCCCAACTCGGCGATCAACTCCTCAAACGCATAATCCTCACTGCCAAATTTTCCTTTCATTTCACGGCTAAGCCTTTTTTTACCACCACTCCAGTGAACCAGCTCATGTAGGCCGGTGGCATAGAAGTTAGCCGCATCGGAAAACAGATGACGCTCCGGTAACCAGACTTCATCGGTTGATGGGCTGAAAAAGGCGTTTTGTCCTTTCTCGATGATGTTTGCGCCTCTCTTCCTGAGCAGATTTTCAGCCTGCTGTAATGGGTCAAAGGTTGCTTCCGGGCTGATAGTTTCAGTTGTCAGTGGAAGACCATCAATTTGCTCAACATTGAATACATTGAAGGTTTTCAGCATCGGGATCTGGTCGATTTCGCCATCTTCGTTTTCCTTCTCTAAGGTTGAATAAAAAATGGCTGTCGTGCCGTGCTCACCTTTGCGAACCTGTCCACCTACTGCCTGCGCTTGTTTGTAGGTCATCCAGCGTGAATCGCAGAAGCCCTGTTCTGATGCACTGTACCACAACAGCATGATATTCATTCCGCTATACGCGATACCGGTTGCGAAGTTGGAAGGCAACCCACACATGCCCGGCACTCGTTTCCACGGGCAAGACCACGGTTTTACACCGGCTTCAAGCGCTGCAATGATCTTGTTGGTGACAGTCTGATAAATATCGGTTTTGGCTTTAGAAAATTTCGTTTTTGAGGAGCCGGACTGCTCCAGCGGGGATACGCTGGTCGCCGCTGCGGTGTTAGGGGCGCTAGTCTGGGTATGCAGGGAAATGGTCATGTTTTTTCTCCGTCAGTGGTGTGATTTTTCGTCTTCTTATCGCCTGACGGTTCGCTTTCCCGGCATCGTTCCGGCCAGCAAGGGCGCAGAATGCGTGCCATTTACCCTTGCGAGACGGGTTGTGTTGGGAAACGATTAACCGGAAGCTGATACGAGAACGGAAGTCACACGGAGAAAAACTGACACTGCATAGACGGGTGTAGCGCCCCTTGCTCTGCATTGGTGAAAAGTAAATTAGTGGTGTTGAGTCTGGGACCGGCACTGACAGGAACTTCATGTAAGTGTTAGCATGCTTTCCTGCCGGACGAGACGATCCTGCTAACTGGGGGCGGTTTGTTCTTAAATTGCCTCGTTCCGGCATCAATCCCTACCGGGTCAGGGCTGTCTCCTTATTGAACACAGCGTAAAGTCTATCCCCACAGTCGTCGTGCTGGCTGAGCTTAATTCACGTATGTAGTCTTACGATGCCTTGATGCGCGCGAGTTCACTTCGTTCTGGCAGTGACACGAGCCAGAACGTCATGATGATGAGGAACGGCATTACGTTAACTATCTGCGTTTACTGGATGCGAAAGCAGAGGATGCGGACTGGCGAGAAGTGGCACGGAGCGTGTTGCATTGCGACTCGGCGGCGGCGGAACTTCAGACCTCTCGTTGCAGTCAAAGCCATCTCGAACGAGCACAATGGTTATCACGCGGGGGCTATCGGAAAATACTGAAGCAATTGGTCGGTAGTGGTGAAAAGCATTAACCTCAGAGATCGTTCATTATTCTGAGACCAAATAGCATTGTTAAATTTTTCAGAACCGAATTGGTGTCAATCGATCCATGAAATGGGTCGCGAATAGTGACAAACGTCTAAGCTGAGATAGCAGATCATTTTCAGGCCGAGCGAAGCAAATTCTCAACCCATAAAACATCTCGGCGGCCGGCCACAATTCTTCGAGCAAAGGCCGACAACTCCGCACCCTCGGAAATATAATCCGCAAGAGCACGCACATGTTCTGAAAACGAATTATCGATATCCACATTTCCAGATTCTGTTAGCGGAAATAACCTATCGGCGGCATCAATCTTTCTCGTTATTGAAACAGCGAGCGTCTTGCGTTTGTCAACAAGATCAGAGTGATCCAAGTGGTAAAGCCTGATTGATTCAGCTGCTCGCCTGTTGCGACCGGCATGATTTTCCTCCGAATATGTCGGTATAGGCCTTCCAGTTTCGTCAAAATCTACAAGGCCGGGTTCGTCTGGCTTGCAGGGGTCCAAAAGAATTGGACCCTCATTTGCCTCATCTGCACAGCAAGTTGCCCGCTTATTCTCATCGTGGAGGGGAAAATTATCTCCTTTCCCCCCTGTCTTCTCGCTTTCTTTATCCGACCGCACACTGTTGCAGAATGTACATGCAAATCTATAGTTGGAAGGGCTAAAAACCGACCACGGATATTTGCTCTTTGGACGGAAGTGATCTACTGCTCCATCAGACCGTTCCTGCACAATCTCGCAATAATAACATTTGTCATGCGAAAGCTTCATTAATGGTCGCTTTAGGTCGCGCCATACATCTGAATGATCTTTAATTTTTCCAGGCTCATCTGCGATAGCGGCGTCTGCACGCACCTGCCAGCCAACTGGTAATTCCAACTGGTCCAGATTAATATAGCGCACGTATCAATCCCCCCTCTTATTCAAGGCATTCTGAACTAGACGGCGAGCTTTCTCAGCCTCGCCAGGCAGTTCTTCCCTTTCACTTACTGGCATCGCTTCCTGATCCAGCCTTCGCAATGCCTCTTTAAGTTCGGGATCTCGCACCTCATAGCGGAACCCATAAGTTTGGAGCTCTTCGTTGATTTCCTTCAGCATTTTCCTGTCATCTTCACTTAGCACATCCTGTCCGCTGAGATGGCGCTTCCTCGCAAGAAGATCTTGGGTATGGGTGTCTAGGGCCGCACTTAGTCCAAACATTTCACTGGTCATCACACCCGCATAGCCCATTCCACGCGGGTGCGTGTCCGGCTCCGCAGCCGAGATCGCCTGCGTATCCTTATCACGCGTAAGAATCTGAACTTGCTCCTTCTGAAGCTCAGCTACGGCAACTGGATTGTGCGTTGCCAGAAGAACGTGACTACTCTGCTTTTCTATCCCATTCACATTCAGAAAATTGCGGATATGTTGAAGATACTCGACGCTCCATCTTGGGTTAAGGTGCGTATCGGGCTCGTCGAGCAGAAACAGGCTTTCCTCTTCCGCTGTGAAGCGAAGCAAGCCTAGTACAGTTAGAAGTTGTTGTTCGCCTTCGCTCAGTTCACGGAATGTAACAGACCCATCATTTTTCCGCAGCTTGACCCTGATTCGTACCTCGTCGATTAACTCAGAAACATAGGTACTTTCCAAATCTTGAAAGAACTGGGCGGGGCTCTTTCCTCCAGCCAGCTTGCGCAGAGCACCAAGGTCTTTCACAAAAAGATACAAGAATTCCAGTGTTCGCGAGTTCCACAGGCTGACTTTTTCCTTGCGGGTGATCCGCAATGGCGCAAGAGATATATCGTAAAGTGTCGCCAAGAAATCGGATACGACGCCACGTGCATTCCAGAAGCGTGGGTCGCCGTCATTGGATGTCCATGATGGCTGTCTAAGAACAAAGAGAACGGATTCGATTCCCCCTTCTTCAAGGCCGAGCTGTTCCTGCAAAAACTTATCTGTCAACTCGGCATTATTCACTATGAAAGATAGCAAAACAAAATTGCTATGAACTGGAAGCGCATAGAACAGACGCTTCAATCCAGGATTTTTTCCAGCACGCAGGTCTCTATCGTACCGTTCGAGATATTTGAGAAAAACCTCTTCCATCCTTTCGCTTTGGCCTGAATAATAGCCAAATATAAACCTCGGCAGATAGCCGTCATCTGGATCTCGCAGCTTGGAAAGAGCCAAGGCTTCGCCGGGTGATTCCTCAAAGCTGAGGGCAGCAGGCGGAGATTTAGCATCGGGATTATAGGTCGCGAGCTTAATGCGATATGCTTCCTTGCCCGCTGGATCAGCATCGATGCGAACCCATTTGTCCTTGATCTGATAGCAAATTCGATAAGCAAAGGACGGTTTGTTTTTGTTCCCTTTCCCGTCCTCACCCATGATCAGGTCCCGGAAAAGAACTGTAGCTGCCTCCAGAACATTCGACTTGCCAGTCCCGTTCCTGCCAATCAAGACAGTAATCAAATGCCCCTGAGCGAAGTCAATCGCCAGGTTTTTCAGGTTTTTATATTCGCCAATCCATAGCCAATCGATACGCATGATCACTCCTCATTGATCGGCATCAGCCTCAACCAGTCTTCATTTCCCCGGCGCTCGACCTCAAGGTCACCATTTTGCAGGTGTATCCGCAGCTCGTTGTAGAACTCCTCAACCGCATCAGATGTCGCGCCATCGCCAACGCCCAACGCTTGCGCTGCGTGACTAGCGGAAACCCAACCTTCTTTGGATTTCATAACCTCAATCAAATTCGCCATCTTCGCCCCTCTCTTAATTGGCTTGTGGGGACGCGATGCCGCCTTGCGTCCTGAGCTTGTTTTTTTCTTTATTGCCTCGCTTTCTGTCTTTAACCTCTCGATCAGGATTGAGGCGGGCTCATCATTCAGATTTTGTGGAATAAGCTCTCCCCTGAATGCTTTTTGAAGAATAGATGCGTCAAGTCTAGAAAGCTGATTTGATGCTGCAGTGTATTCGTCAGATACACGGTCGAGCCAAGCAAAAGCGGTTTCAATCCGGCGGACAATTTCTGCCTGTTGCTCTTTTGGTGGCAACGGCAACGGCGTGCTATTGAGCTCTTTTTTATTGATTTTTGGTAGTACAGTACGTCCTTCACGCAAGGCAGAGAACTGCGCGAAATCCTCGCTAACAAGCCAATAAAGCAAAAATTTTGCTTCTAATTGTGAACCAACATTTATTGGGTACATGTCTGCGCTGCAAGCGCCGTCAAAGTCGACAAGTACCGCTTTTCGGAGATAAGGTCGAATTTTTGAGTATAAAATCTGCCCGGGATAAAATCGTTGTTTGGCGCTTGTGACGCCGTCCTCTCCAATTGTCTGATATGACAGAAGCTTAGCCGTGCCGCTTTGGATGTTGTTAGGTGCAATATGCGGCAGAGCAAGAATGCTATCCGGGCGAACCAAACTGGCGGCAACAGTAGCAACCTCTTCAAATCTTACCCAGCGCCAGTGTGCTGGTAAGTTCCAGCATCGGCTTTCGGGTAGGGTCGTTTCGCTCTCTATCTTTCCGATCAATCCGCCGTTAAAAGAGAGAGCCAAAACACGCGTCCTGAATTTTTCAATCAATGCTGGGATATGATCGAGTGCATCGCGAGCGGAGGCCGTGCGAGAATTCAACTCATCAAGCTTGGCAACTATCCTCTTTTGCTCCGCGAGAGGTGGAACAGAGACCATTGCGTCTAAAATGTCCGTTTCCGATACCGCAGGATAAAGCGTTCCACTTTGAGACTTTGAAATAGATGCGATAAAGCGATCAGAACGAACCCAATTGAACAGATATTTTGGTGTTATCGCGTTATTGGAACGAAGTGGTACAATTCCAGTTGTGGTTAATTCGCCATCTAAATCCTCCGTTACTAGTGCAATGTTTTTCAGATATGTTCTTACCGTTGCGAATAGAACATCGTCAGTTTTCATCACTCTACGTGCACGGGAGGGAGCCTCCTGCCCGAGGAATTCCTTTGGCTCTGTTATTTTCTGTATCCGATTATCAATGGAGCCGATATCGACATATCGAAATTGCCGCTCAGGTTGTCGCCTAGGATCAATACTCTCATATGGAGCGACGACCGTTTTCAGGGTTGTAGACGCCCACCCCTTTGGTAAATCACTCATGCCCACCTCCCATGTTGCGGCACGGACATGTTGCCTGTCTTAGCTGTGCTGTTTTAAACCCTTCACTCTCCAATCCGTCTGCTCCAACTACCAAAACCAACTGGATTATTTGAGTAAATATCTCCTTCATCGTCATTCGTTAACCTCAGAAGGTTCAATGAGTTCTCCGACGACGGCTTCAATTTCATTCATTGCCGATTGGAGATGAGAGAGGATCAGAGCGGCAATCTCCTCCGGAGTTTCCGCAGCATCTTCGGCATCGCCGCTTTCATCGCGCAGCCAAGAAATAGCCAAACTATCATCTCGATCAGCAATTTCCCGTCGTGAAAAGCAACGGAACCGGCCAGTTTCTCCTTGATCTACGCGCTTTGACTTACCTTGCGGATCATTTCCGAAGCATTTCTCAAATTCAGAGAAGTGCGCATCGAGCAATGGCGTAGTTTTTCCGAATACAGGCATGCTTGAACGCAAGTCATAAATCCAAACAGACTCTGTATTACTATCCTTCTTATTGCCACGGCTAAAAAACAGAACATTTGTCTTGACGCCCGCGCTTGCGAAAATTCCCGTTGGGAGCCGCAGAACTGTGTGTAGATCGCACTTATCCAATAGATCGCGCCGCACCATTCTGCCAACGCCGTCATCTGACAGCACATTGTCCGGCAAAACGACCGCAGCGCGTCCACCCGGTTTCAAGCCAAGATATATGTGCTGAAGGAAGGCCAATTGTTTGTTGGAGTTATTGTGTGGGAGATCGGTGCGAAGCGATCGTCTGCTCCCGGCCTTGCTCCCAAATGGCGGGTTCGCAAGAATAAGATCAGCGGACTTGAGCCCAATTGCGTCATCCGTCAGCGCATCGCCGTATATGACCTCGGCATCAAGCCCATTAAGAAACGTATTCATCAAACAAATTCGGCGTGTATTTTTTTCAATTTCAACGCCTTGATATTTCGGGGGCGTTTTCTCGTATGCCTGTTTCGTATTCCCCGAACGAACAAACCGGTCCGCTGCAATTAGAAATCCGCCACTTCCAACCGCTGGGTCCTGAATTATCTCACCCAATTTTGGTTTCATGGCTCGCACCATGGAATTAACCAATGCTCTTGGAGTAAAATATTGACCTGCTCCAGAACGCACATCTTGCGAGCTCTTTTCGATCAGCCCCTCGTAGATGTGTCCAAATCTATCACCCGAGAGATCATTCCAATCAATTTTGGCGATGCCATCTACTACGGCGTGAAGGTTCTCGTCGTGCGAAAACACCGTAGTGGGAAAGGCGTATATTGCCTGAATCGTTTCACTTTCTGCCCTAGTACCAAGGTGGGTCAGCATCTCCTGATAGAAGCCCAGCAAGCCATCTTTAGGATGACTCAGGAGGTCTTTCCAGCGGTTGCCAAATGGCAGAAGGCGTTCAACACCATTCTCTTCTGCAATTTTGAGGAAAAGGAGATACGTTAGTTCAGACACGTATTGGTGATAGCTGATCCCATCACCACGAAGGATGTGGCAAAGGTTCCAAATTTTCTGGACTATATTCTCATTTTTCATATGTTGCTTCTTTCACTCTAAACGCTTGAATGAATGCAAACGTAAGCTTGTTGTCCACCAAGAACGGCTTTCTCTACGGCATTCATCCTTGGCCCTCTGGAGCAACTGGCCTGCCGCTGGCATTCTCAGTCTGACCAGCATGATTTGATTTCTTCGCCGCTATGTATTCCCGCATGAACTCCCGAATGACCTGCGCGGCAGGACGATCCTGCTCACGGCATATCTTGAGAAATTCATCGCGAAGCTCCCGCTCGACGCGGATTCGCATTCCGGCATCTTTTTCTTTCATGGCTCCAAGTGTAGCCTTTGGATACACATCAAGCCAAGTCGAAAGTCCGCAAGAAGCCGAAATTATCCAGAAATTCGCTAGCAGGCATTTTGCGGCATTCGAACGCCTGAGCCGACGCAGTACATCGAGCGCAACGGTCCGGCCACCGACTACCGCCTCTGAGCCGGTCGGCCCTTACGCGAGGTGATGACGCAGGATGCCGAAGCGTTCCACGCTGGCTTGAGGGTGCTGCACCACCAGACGTCGAGTCACGCGTTCAGTTATTGGCACGCTGCGTCGCATGGCTGGCTCAACATTTTAATATTCCGAGTCTTCACTGTGCAGTTGTACCCGCAGCCGTAATCCGCGCAATGATCGTCGACGTTCTCGGCGCACCACCTCAGTCATTTAAGTGTATTGATATCCACCCGCTCAGTATAAGCGAATTGCAAAGTAATGGACGCCGCTGGCATTTTTGTGTAGTGAAAAACCGCGCACCTGGCAAATAGACAACTTTCCACCAGCAGATGAATGTTAGCCATATGTGTTATTCGATGATAGGCGTAAACGTTTTATGGTCTTTAATGGACACTAGACGTTTATTGTGGAGCACCATGCCTGTTCAACATGCAAAAAAAGTGGTCATTCTGGTGGTCTTGACAGACGGGTAAATCAGATTTAATTTAATTATTAGCCAGTTAATGGCTAAGGCGATCCCAGTTAGAGGAGCCAAATTAAAGACGCCCGCTTAAGGAAACTTAAGCGGGCGTTTTGCTTTTGTGTTTTCCCCGTTTTTCGGGCGGATCCGTACGCTCAGCATCATCGCTTATTGCCCTCCGCCGCCGGATAATTATCTGCGCATCCGCATTCCCTGAGTTAAATCTCCCTTTCAAACCTGCTGTTTTTGCAAAAGCGTTTTAACCTGACGGCTGTCCCTGTAGTCTCAACAGCGGCTGATTTTTGCTGTGCACGACGTATTACCTTTTTGCCTATTTTAATAACTAAAAATTTTAGAAATTTAAGGAACGGTCAGAACAACTATGGACTCCACGCTCATTACTCCCCGCCCCGATAAGGAGATACCTTCACTTAACCGCGCACGCCGCGCTGCCTGGGGCAGTTTCGCCGGGGCCGTGGTCGACTGGTTCGATTTTTTACTCTATGGCATTACCGCGGCACTGGTGTTTAACAGCGAATTCTTTCCGCAGGTCGACCCGACGACGGGCACGCTTGCGGCTTTTGCGACCTTTGGCGTGGGCTTTTTATTCCGCCCCCTCGGCGGCATTGTTTTCGGTCATTTTGGCGACCGCTTAGGCCGTAAACGCATGCTGATGATGACCGTCTGGATCATGGGCATCGCCACTGCGTGTATTGGTATTCTTCCGTCGTATTCTGCAATTGGCTGGTGGGCACCTGCTTTACTGGTCACGCTGCGCGCCATTCAGGGGTTTGCCGTGGGCGGTGAATGGGGCGGCGCCGCGCTGCTGGCCGTTGAAAGTGCGCCCTCCGGCAAGAAAGCTTTTTACAGCAGCGGGATCCAGATGGGATATGGCGTTGGCCTGTTGCTGTCTACCGGGCTGGTCTCACTTATCAGCAGCCTGACCACCAACGAGCAGTTCCTGAGCTGGGGCTGGCGTTTACCTTTCCTGTTCAGCATTGTGCTGGTTCTGGGCGCGCTGTGGGTGCGAAACGGTATGGAAGAGTCCGTCGAGTTCGAACGTGCTCTGGCAGAACAGCCGAAGCAGGCCAAAAAGCGTCTGCCGGTGTTCGAAGCCCTAATCAGCCACCCCGGCGCGTTTTTGAAAATCATTCTCCTGCGCCTGTGCGAACTGCTGACGATGTACATCGTCACCGCGTTTGCGCTTAATTATTCGACGCATAATCTGGGGATGTCACGCGAACTGTTTCTGAATATCGGGCTGCTGATCGGCGGTGTGAGCTGCCTGACCATCCCGATGTTCGCCTGGCTGGCCGATCGGTTCGGGCGACGCCGTATCTACATTACCGGCGCAATCGTCGGTGCGCTGAGCGCTTTCCCGTTCTTTATGGCGCTGGATGCGCGCTCAATTGTGGGCGTGGTGATCTTCTCGCTGCTGCTGGCGAATATCGCCCACGACATGGTGGTTTGCGTGCAACAGCCGATGTTTACGGAAATGTTTGGCGCCGGTTATCGCTACAGCGGTGCGGGCGTGGGGTATCAGGTTGCCAGCGTGGTGGGTGGCGGTTTCACGCCGTTTATTGCTGCTGCATTGCTGACGTTCTCCGGTGGTGAATGGCATTCTGTGGCTATTTATCTGATGGCAGGCTGCCTGCTTTCGGCACTGACGGCGATACTGATGAAGTCGCCAAAGCCGCACTGAATTTGAGATCGCATCTGAAAACGCCCGCTTAGAAAACCTGAGCGGGCGTTTTGCTTTGCATCGGATCAGCCGGGTCGTCAGCGGGCTGAAAATTGGTTATCATCCGCTCCCACTTTCCCTTCGGTTAGCCTGATGTCCGCGATTATCGATACTTTTGTTGCCCCGCCGTGTCATGACGAAATAGAAATCCTCTTTCAGGACGAGCATCTGGCGCTGATCAATAAACCTGCCGGGTTGCTGAGTCTGTCGGGCAAAAACCCGCAAAACCTCGATTCCGTACATCACCGGCTGGTCAGGATTTTCCCCGGCTGCACGCTGGTGCATCGTCTTGATTTCGGGACTTCCGGGCTGATGGTGATTGCGCGGAATAAGGCGATTAATGCCGCCCTTTGCCAGCAGTTCAGCCAGCGTACGGTCACGAAAGTCTACGTCGCGCTGCTCTGCGGATATGTGGCGGACAATGAAGGGGTGATTGATGCAGCGATTGCTAAAGATCCGGCGCTGTTCCCGCTGATGTCAATTTGCGAAATCAGCGGAAAGCCCGCCCGCTCGCACTATCGGGTGCTTGAGCGCTTTGAGCAAAAACGGGAAGACGGAACGTTACTGCCGCTGACGCGGGTGCAGCTGACCCCGGAAACCGGGCGAACCCATCAGCTGCGCATCCACTGCCAGCAACTGGGCCACCCTATTTTAGGCTGCGATCTGTATGGCGGCCTTCTGCTGCCCGGCACCGAAAAGACACCGCGCTTAATGCTGCACGCGAGTGAACTGAATTTTGTTCACCCGGTCAGCGGAAAACCGGTCAGCGCGCGGTGTAACAGCCCGTTCTGAAGCTGATTACCACATCAGATCATCAGGCACTTTGAAATCAGCGTACGGATCTTCTTCGTCCTGCTCTTCCTGGCTCAGCGTGCTGTTTAAGACGATGCTGCTGGCGTCACGCTGTGCAATTTTATCCGCGACGCTGGCGGGGATAATCGCGTACTGGCTCTCACCATTGCTCTCCGTGACCAGACGCGCAATCGCCAGACGGCCGCTGATCAGCTGAGCCTGCGTTGTCTTATCGACAAAAACCTTTTTAATCAGATTATTATCGGTGAAGTTAAAGCCGATATCGCCTTTAGAAATGTCGATACGGTTCATCTCAATCAGCTGTTTCACCTGCGCTTTATGTTCTTTCGACAAAGCCGCTTGTTTTTGCTGTTCGTTAAGCTGCTTGTCACGCTCAAGCTGGGCTTTTTTGTTTTCTTCCACAGCCGCTCTGGCCTCACGCGACTGAACGCGTGACTTTTTGGCCGTTCTCTGGACTTTATCCATTTTCTTGGAGGTTACCAGTCCCGCTTTCAGCAGCTGCTCTTGTAAGGTGAGTTTTGTCATCTTCGTTTCTAAATCCGTTGAATAATTTCCTGGATTATACCTGCAAATTTAGCCGCAATCAGTTCGAATGACTGCGTTTAAACTGGCTGGCATCGATCTCGTATTGCTTCATTTTCCGCCATAACGTGGTTCGCCCGATGTTTAAAAGCTGAGACATTTCCCGGACACGGCCGCTGGTGACGCGGGCGGCGTGGATAATGGCCTCTTTCTCGATGGAAGAAAACGTGAGGCTGGCTGGCATCAGCGTGGACGGATTCTCGCCCGCCGGACGTTCAGAAAACAAGTATTCCGGCAGATGACTCAGGCGGATACGGCCATTTTCACTGCTGATGGCGATATTTTCGATAACGCTGTTAAGCTCAAAATCATTGCCCGGCCAGGAGTACGCCACCAGCTGTGCCAGCGCGTCGTCATCAACTTTCAGTTTCGACGTAAAGCGTTTTTCAAGGCTGTGCAGCCGGTTATGTACCAGCGACGGAATGCTGCTGCGCCTCGCCCGCAGCGGCGGGATGACAATCTCAAAAGAATGCAGCGCGTAATAAAGCTGACGGCTGAAGCGGTTTTGTTCGACCAGCGCGGAAAGATCCACCGTCGTCGTGGCAATCACTTTGACGTTCACCGGGATCAGCCGCCGCGCGTCCAGCCGCGTCAGGACACCCTGCTTGATCACCTGCAACAAACCCGACTGTAACTCCGGCGCCAGATACTCAATTTTTTCCAGAAATAACGTGCCGCCGTTGGCCAGTTCCAGACGGCTGAGCCGCCCTTTAGCATCATCGGTGGGCGCATTGCCCATGAAATCCTGCCCCAGCGCGCTGTCGGCATAAAGCTGACAGTTCACCGCAATATACGGGCCGCCGGCGCATTCGCTTTCATTGTGAATGGCCTGACTGAGCAGCTCTTTGCCCACGCCCTCTTCCCCGCATAACAGCACCGGAAAACTGCCCCGCGCTGCCTGCCGCCCGAAATGAATTAACCGGCGCGATTCCTGATCGTCGGCGGACATCTGCTCAAACGTGTAGCTGACTTTGCCGAGCTGGCTGGTCATCAGCTGACGCATCTGTTCCACAGGATGCAGCAGCATAATAAAGCTGATGCCCTGCTCTTCAACGATCGGTTTAAGGGTAATCACGGCGTCGATAAACTGATGCTGGCTCTCGAACGTCACTTCGGTGTGGTTAAGCCCGCGTGCGTGTTTGATGGCGCGGCGCAACAACGCGGGCAGCGTCACCAGCTCGCTGAGATTTTTCCCCTGGCTGACCTGCGCATCCAGATGCAAAAGCGTCGCGGCCTGAACATTCAGAAACTGCAAAACGCCCTGCTCGTTCCACGCCATTACTCCATCGTCCATGCTTTCCAGCAGACCGTACATCTGATTAAGATGCCGGTTGGATTCCGCCAGCAGGCTGTCGGTGATAAGTGAATTGCCTACTTCGCGCGCGACCGCCAGCGTCAGGGACAAATCAGACGACGCCTGCTGCTCATTGAGGCAGCAAAGGGAAATCGAACCCGAAAGCCGCCCGTGGTTATCAAACACCGGCGTGGTACTGAACGACCACGGGTGAAGCGCCTGTTTAAAATGCTGAGCGCCATGGGTTCTGACCGGCTGCCCGAGCAGCGCCGCCAGCGATAACGCGCAGCTTCCGATAATACTTTCGGCACAATAACTGCCTGCCAGAAAGCCTAAACCGGCCAGCTGCGACAGCGTGTATGGGTCACCGCAGCAGCAGAGAATACAGGCCGATTCATCCAGAATCAGCAGCGCGCAGGGCCGGTTGTCCATGTATTCCCAGGCATCTTCCAGCGCTGCCTGGCCGATAGTCAGCAGCGTAGTTTTGCGACGGCAAATCGATTCAAACGTCAGCCCCTGCGCCTGATGCGGCGGCTGCCAGGTTTCGCGCTGCATAAACCGGTCGCAGCGTTGCCATGACCGCGCAATAAGCGAAGAGACTTCTTCTTTTTCCACATCCTGTTCCCGGCTTGTCATAACCTTTTCCGTTTTATGTGTCATAAAAAACCCCTCTGATGCGCATTTATCGCCGAGTCAGAGGGGAAACGTTATGCCGCAGATGAACGGTCAGATCAGTTATTCGCGGCGACTCAGCGCGCCAGCCACTGTTGCCCCAGTTTATCTGCGGTCACGATAGCGGCGTAAACGCTGTCCGGCGAAACCGGGAAAGGCATGTTGTGAATGGTTTCCCCTTCCGCACAGGTCGCCTGCGCCACCGCCATAATCTTCGCTTCAATCCCCTCTTTCACGCCC
The DNA here is from genome assembly GCF_017655185.1 of Rahnella sp. ChDrAdgB13. Classification (NCBI taxonomy): domain Bacteria; kingdom Pseudomonadati; phylum Pseudomonadota; class Gammaproteobacteria; order Enterobacterales; family Yersiniaceae; genus Rahnella; species Rahnella sp. ChDrAdgB13. Next base: position 20,152 of record NZ_JAEMGT010000023.1, read on the forward strand.
ATTTCGCCCAGCGTCACCGGTAACCCGACCTTGTGGCAAAAACCGAGAACGGTTTCGATTTCGTCCATCGGGCTGTTTTGCAGCACCAGTTGCGACAATGTGCCAAACGCCACTTTTTCGCCGTGATAAAGATGATGGCACTCTTCAAGAATTGTGAATCCGTTATGGATTGCGTGCGCCGCTGCCAGCCCGCTGCTTTCAAAACCGATGCCACTAAGATAGGTATTGGCTTCAACAATACGTTCCAGCGCCTCAGTGACCACGCCGGCATCGCAGGCCAGCCGGGCTTTTTCGCCTTCCGCCAGCAGCGTATCGAAGCACAAACGCGCCAGGCTGAGCGCCGCCACCGTGGATTGGCCGCCCGCCATGCTGGTGGCGCGGGAGTCATAACAGGCTTTGGCTTCAAACCAGGTCGACAGCGCATCGCCCATTCCGGCGACCAGCAAACGCACCGGCGCTTTCGCGATAATCGTGGTATCCATCACCACCATGTCGGGGTTTTTCGGGTAAACCAGATACTCTTCAAACTCACCCGCTTCGGTGTAAATCACGGACAGTGCGCTGGTCGGCGCATCCGTTGACGCAATCGTCGGCACAACAATCACCGGCAATTTCTGGTAATAGCCGATGGCTTTTGCCGTATCCAGCGTTTTGCCGCCGCCGATACCGACCACACCCTGACATCCCTTTTGTTTCAGGATGGCAATCAGGCGCTTAATTTCGGCGTGGCTGCATTCACCTTTAAAGCGTTCCGCGTGGCTGCTGACGCCGTAATCGTGCAGGCCGTTAATCACTTTGTCCCCGGCGAGCTTCATCACGAAGTCGTCAGCAATCACGAAATAGCTCTCCGCCAGATTTTTAGCGTATTGCCCGAATGACGCAGACGCGTCAGCGCCCTGAAGATATTTGGCCGGAGATTGAATTACTTTCAGCATTGTTTTCGCCCTCAGATAGTCCATGTTTGCAGAATGTCGCCGGTTCACGTTCCGCTCTGCTTTCAATAACCTGCGGCGCGAAATGTTGTCCCGACGTGATGCAATCACTCTAGGGCTCGCGAAACACAAATAAATCTTTCGCGTTTATGTTCTGATTTGAAACCTTGTGAAAAACAATGCGTTTCATAATGAAACGTAAAGCCATAAAAACAGTGCGGATTGCGATCGCTGTCTGCCGTTTTCTTCAAAATCATTCACCACAGCAAAACAACGAAACAGCCTGTCGTGCTGAGAATCGCAGTCCAGGCGCAAAAAACTGTCTGTCGTGGTTCTATCTTTGCCGTGAATGGCCGTCAGAAAATAGCGCTGCGTCCCAGTTTCGGTTTTTTCCTTTCCAAAACGTTCCATTCAGAAACAAAAACCTCTGATTCATGTTCCGTATTGGAACTCATTTTTCCGAAATTCTTTTTGCCGCTAACTCATCCAGAATCACTCTACCGGCCAGGTGACAATGACCGGTAACCCTACGCACGATGACTGCCACCGCCTATAAGGGGCAGCTTCAGATAACCTCCGACGGAGTACGAATAATGAAAAAGCTCATTAACCGTGTAGAAGATGTGCTGAGTGAACAATTGAGCGGGCTGGCAAAGGCTCACCCGGAACTGACACTTCACCAGGATCCTGTTTATGTCACCCGCGCCGATGCGCCCGTGGCCGGAAAAGTGGCGTTGCTTTCCGGTGGCGGGAGCGGTCACGAACCGATGCACTGCGGTTTTATCGGCCACGGAATGTTGTCTGGCGCCTGCCCCGGTGAAATCTTCACCTCGCCGACGCCGGACAAAATGTTCGAATGCGCCATGCATATCGACGGCGGCGAAGGCGTTCTGCTGATCATCAAAAACTACACCGGCGACATTCTTAATTTCGAAACTGCCACTGAACTGCTGCACGAAAGCGGCGTAAAAGTCTCCACTGTGGTGGTGGATGATGATGTCGCGGTAAAAGACAGCCTGTACACCGCCGGACGCCGCGGCGTAGCCAATACCGTGCTTATCGAGAAACTGGTGGGTGCCGCTGCTGAACGCGGTGATTCGCTGGAGGCCTGCGCCGTACTGGGTCGAAAACTCAATAACCTCGGTCATTCCATTGGCATCGCACTCGGTGCCTGCACCGTGCCTGCCGCCGGACAACCCTCTTTCACGCTCAAAGATGACGAAATGGAATTCGGCGTCGGTATTCACGGCGAACCGGGCATCGACCGCCGCCGCTTCAGTTCGCTCGATCAGACCGTGGATGAAATGTTCGACACGCTGCTGGAAAACGGCACTTACAGCCGCACGCTGCGCCAGTGGGATACCGCGCAAGGCAGCTGGCAGGATGTCCAGCAAGGTAAACAGGCGCTGGGCAACGGAGACCGCGTGATTGCGCTGGTCAATAATCTGGGTGCGACCCCGCTGTCTGAACTTTATGGTGTTTATAACCGCCTCGAACAACGCTGCCAGCAAACCGGTATCACCATCGAACGCAACCTGGTTGGCGCGTACTGCACGTCTCTGGATATGGCAGGATTTTCCATCACGCTGCTGAAAGTCGATAACGACACGCTCGCATTATGGGATGCGCCGGTCCATACCCCCGGCCTGAACTGGGGAAAATAAGGAGCAACACATGTCACTGAACAGAACGCAAATCGTCAACTGGCTCTACCGCTGCGGGGATATTTTCACCAAGGAAAGTGACTTTCTGACCGGGCTGGATAAGGAAATAGGCGACGCCGATCACGGCCTGAACATGCACCGGGGGTTCAGCAAAGTGGTAGAAAAACTGCCGTCTATTGCCGACAAAGACATTGGTTTTATTCTCAAAAACACCGGCATGACGCTGCTGTCCAACGTCGGCGGTGCCAGCGGCCCGCTGCTCGGGACGTTCTTTATCCGCGCCGCGACGGTAACGCAGGCGCACCAAAGCCTGACGCTGGAAGAACTGTGCGAGATGATCCGCGAAGGTGCAGAAGGCGTCATCAGCCGCGGCAAGGCCGAGCCCGGCGATAAAACCATGTGCGACGTCTGGCTGCCGGTGGTCGATTCACTGCGTCAGTCAAGCGGGCAGCATTTGTCTGTCAGCGCCGCGCTGGATGCGGCCAGTGAACGGGCCGAAGCCGCCGCGCATGCCACCATCACCATGCAGGCGCGCAAAGGTCGCGCCAGCTATCTGGGCGAGCGCAGCATCGGCCATCAGGATCCGGGTGCCACCTCGGTGATGTTCATGATTCAGATGCTGGCAGCGGCAGCCAAAGAGTAAGGAAAACGCGATGGTAAACCTGGTGATCGTTTCTCATAGTGCCCAACTGGGCAATGGCGTTGGAGAACTGGCGCGGCAGATGTTATCGGGCGATGGCTGCAAACTGGCCATCGCTGCGGGCATTGACGATGTGGATAATCCGATTGGCACGGACCCGATCAAGGTGATGGAAGCCATTGAGTCCGTCGCCGATACCGATCATGTGCTGGTGATGATGGACATTGGCAGCGCGCTGCTCAGTGCAGAAACTGCGCTGGATTTACTCGATCCGGCAATTGCCGCCAAAGTCCGGCTGTGCGCAGCACCGCTGGTCGAAGGAACCCTGGCCGCCACGGTCAGCGCGGCGGCCGGTGCTGGTATCGACAAAGTGATTAACGACGCGATGAACGCCCTGGAGGCAAAACGCGTACAACTGGGTTTACCGCCGCACACACCGCCATCGCCGGTGGTGGCCTCTTTTGCCGATGATCGTGACGTGCGGTCGGCGTCGGTGATGATCAGAAATCCTAACGGTTTGCATGTGCGCCCTGCCTCGCGTCTGGTTGCCGTGCTTTCCGGCTTTGATGCCGAACTGGTTCTGGAGAAAGACGGAAAACGGGCAACGCCGGACAACATCAACCAGATTGCCCTGTTGCAGGTGCGTTGCAATGACCCGCTGACTTTGCTGGCACGCGGACCCCAGGCAGACGCTGCGCTGGCCGCATTTACCGCGCTGGCAGCCGAAGATTTTGGCGAAAGCGCGGAGATCGCGAAAGCAGAAACCCCTGCGCCTGCACCTCTTCTTACCCGCGTGGAGGGCAGCGCCGTGTTGTGGGATTTACCGCATCAGCTTCCCGGCCTGCAACCCTGCACGGACGTCTTGCAGGAACAGCGCAATTTAATGCGCGCCATCGAACTGACGCTGGATGACCTGAACGTGCTCACCGTCATGGCCGAAGAAAAATACTCCGCCGATATTGCCGCCATATTTTCCGGCCATCACATGCTGCTCGATGATGCAGATTTGTATGAAGAAGCGTGCCGGATCATCAGCGAGAAATATTGCAGCGCCTCGTGGGCGTGGGATTCGGTCATGACCGAGCTGAGTAAACAATACCGACAGCTCAACGACAGCTATTTACAGGCGCGTTATATCGATATCGAAGATTTGCGAAACCGCACGCTGGCGCATCTGGCAGGCAAATCCGTCGCGCAACCGGCCATCAGCTGGCCTGCGATTCTTATCGCCGACGACATTTTCCCTTCAACGGTTTTGCAGCTCGATGCGCAGCAGATAAAAGGCATTTGCCTTCGCGCGGGAAGCGATGTTTCCCACAGCGCGATTATTGCCCGCGAGGCCGGTATCGCGTTTCTCTGCCAGCAATATGACGCGCTGAAAAATATTATTCCCGGCGACGGGCTGACGCTCGATATGGCGCAAAAACGCGTGATCCGCCCGCAGGCCGGGTAAACACCGTCGAAAACTTTGCATCTTGCCCGCCGGGAAACTGGCGGGCTTCTCCGGTTCAGATTCTGGCGTTTCCTTTCATGCTCACTTCATGCGCTCATAAAATCATCATCCGGCCGCCGCGCTCCAATAAAACATTGGCGGCTCCGGCCAGACAAGCCATATTTAGAAAGAATGATGATGAACGAAGCACAAAGGAAAAACGTATGGATAACAAATCCCTCACCTCCGCACAGGCGATTGATAAGCTCGAGGAGATGTATAACAACTCTGTTGCCGCCCTGCGGGATGCGATTAAAGATTTCATCGTTCAGGGTAAGCTGCCGGATGTTGCGGCCAGAGCTGCCGGGCTGTTTGTTTACCCGGAATTACGCGTCAGCTGGGACGGCGTCACGCCTGCGAAAAACCCGACCCGCGCCTATGGACGTTTTTCACATCCCGGGCGTTATGCCAATACCATCACCCATCCCGAACTGTTCCGCGATTACCTGCTGGAACAGCTTTCCCTGCTCGAAGAAGAATATGACGCGCTGATTGAAGTCGTGCCGTCACAACAGGAAATCCCCTATTCCTACGTGATCGACGGTTCAGATCTGATGCTGGATCGCTCAATGAGTGCCGGGCTGGCAAAACATTTCCCGACCACCGAACTTTCGCAGATTGGCGATGAAACCGCGGACGGCCTGCAGTATCCCGGCGATACTTTCCCGCTTTCGCATTTTAATGCGCTGCGCGCCGACTTCTCGCTGGCTCGTCTGCGCCATTACACGGGCACGCTGATCGAGCATTTCCAGCCTTATGTGTTATTCACCAACTACACCCGTTATGTCGATGAGTTCGTGAGCTGGGCGTGCGCGCAAATCGCCGACCCTGAAAGCCCGTATGAAGCGCTGGCTTGCGCAGGCAGCGTATTTATCACCGCTGAGACGCAAAATCCGGAGCAAGCCGTTTCTGATCTGGCGTGGAAAAAACACCAGATGCCCGCCTATCACCTGATTGCCCGCGACGGTGCAGGCATTACGCTGGTCAATATTGGCGTTGGCCCGGCGAATGCAAAAACCATCTGCGACCACCTTGCCGTGCTGCGTCCGCACGTCTGGCTGATGATTGGTCACTGCGGCGGGCTGCGCGAAACGCAGTCTATCGGCGACTACGTGCTGGCACACGCTTATTTGCGTGACGACCATGTTCTCGACGCCGTGTTACCGCCGGACATCCCGATCCCAAGCATCGCCGAAGTGCAGCGCGCGCTGTATGACGCCACAAAAATGATGAGCGGCATGCCGGGCGAAGAAGTCAAACAACGTCTGCGTACCGGCACCGTGGTGACGACCGACGACCGGAACTGGGAACTGCGTTATGCGGCGTCTGCGCTGCGGTTTAACCTCAGCCGCGCCGTGGCCGTTGATATGGAAAGCGCCACCATTGCCGCGCAAGGCTACCGCTTCCGTGTGCCATACGGCACGTTGTTGTGCGTTTCTGATAAGCCTTTGCACGGCGAAATCAAGCTGCCGGGACAGGCTAATAAATTTTACGAAGGCGCTATCTCGGAACATCTGCAAATCGGCATCTGCGCCATCGACCTGCTGCGCGCCGAGGGCGATCATCTGCATTCACGCAAATTACGTACCTTTAACGAACCGCCTTTCCGTTAATTCTTTTTTAACAATTTAATTAGAGCTTTGGATGAAAAAGACTTTGCATAATGCGAAGTCTTTTACCATCATAAATTAAAACGCTGTTCTACTTTCTGCCACCCTGGAATTCTCTTGCAAAACGTCATCGTCTCTTTGCGCAAAGCCATCGAGCGCACGCCCTGGTATCCGAAACGGCGTTCATACCGTACGTTGTTCTGGCGTGAAATAACGCCCCTCGCAGTACCAATTTTCTTTGAGAATGCCTGCGTTCTGTTAATGGGCGTGTTGAGCACGTTCCTCGTCAGCTGGCTGGGTAAAGAAGCGATGGCCGGTGTCGGGCTGGCCGACAGTTTTAACATGGTGGTCATCTCTTTCTTCGCCGCGGTCGATCTGGGAACCACCGTTGTCGTTGCATTCAGCCTGGGCAAACTTGACCACGAACGCGCCCGCGCGGCCGCCCGCCAGTCACTGGCGATCATGACCGTTTTCGCCGTGCTTCTGGCGGTGCTGCTTCAGTTTTCCGGGCATGTCATTATCGACATGATTGCCGGTAACGCTGAACCTGAAGTGAAAGAAATGGCACTTTCTTATCTTCAGATGAGCAGCTGGAGTTATCCGGCCGCTGCCATTGCGCTGATCGGTTCCGGTGCCCTGCGCGGTGCCGGTAATACCAAGATCCCGATGCTGCTCAACGGCGGCATGAACATCCTCAATCTGGTCATCAGCAGCGTGCTCATTTACGGCTGCTTCGGCTGGCAGGGTTTCGGCTTTATCGGTGCCGGTCTGGGGCTGACGATTTCCCGTTATATCGGTGCCGTGGCGGTCATTTTTGTCCTGATGATCGGCTTTAACCCGTCGCTGAAAATCTCCCTCAAAAGTTACTTTCTGCCACTCAATACCAACATTCTGCGCGAAGTGCTGGGCATCGGTATTCCGGCCAGTATTGAATCCGTACTGTTCAACGGCGGCAAATTACTGACGCAGGTGTTTGTGGCGGGCATGGGCACCAACGTGATTGCCGGTAACTTCATCGCCTTCTCGATTGCCGCCCTGATTAACCTGCCGGGGAACGCCTTAGGGTCGGCCTCAACGATTATTGTCGGCACCCGTCTGGGCAAAGGGCAAATCGCCCAGTCCGAACGCCAGCTGCGGCATATTTTCTGGTTATCGACTTTCGGGCTTTGCGTGCTGGCCTTTATGTCTGTGCCGTTCGCCGGGCTTCTGGCGCGGTTCTACACCAATGAACAGGACGTTATCGACGTCGTAAAAATCCTGATCTGGCTGAACGCCGCCTTTATGCCATTCTGGGCCGCCTCCTGGGTGTTGCCTGCCGGGCTGAAAGGCGCGCGCGATGCCCGTTTCACCATGTACGTTTCCATGGTCGGCATGTGGGGCTGTCGCATCGTAGTAGGCTACTTCCTCGGTATCGTGCTTAATTTCGGCGTCGTGGGTATCTGGCTCGGGATGTTCCTCGACTGGATCGTACGCGGTATCTTTTTCTACTGGCGTATGGCGAGCGGCCGCTGGTTGTGGAAATACCCGAGAGAGAAAAAAACGCAATAAAGCCCTGCGTTACGCCCGCCGGTACATCCGGCGGGGATGCCCGATTTTTCCGTACAGCATTTCCACCCGCAAATCCCCTTTCTGAACGCAATGCTCGAGATACCGGCGGGCGGTGGTTTTGCTTAACTTCGTTTCACTGACCACTTCATCGACCGAATAACAGCGCCCGGCATCCTGTATAAAAATCGCTTCTACCAGATTCAGCGTGTTCTCTTCGATGCCTTTGTTTCCGGCCCTGGGCGTGAAGTCTTTGGCCTGTAGCTGATAGAGACTGTCGACGTTTTGCTGATCGACCACTTTCCACGCCCGCTGCGTCTGGCTGAACTGAATGAACCGTTCCAGCGATTGTTGCAGACGGTTCCAGGACACCGGTTTGAGGATGTAATCAAACGCGCCAGAACGAATCGCCTGACTGCATGTGTTCATGTCGCTGGCCGCCGTGATAAAAATCACCGAGCAATTCGTTTTCTTCAGCACATCATTTTCAAGCAGGGAAATCCCCTGTCCGTCCGGCAAATAGTTATCCAGCAGCAACAGCTGCGGCCGCTTTTCCTCAATCAGCATCTTCGCTTCCCGCAGCGTGGAGGCCATCCCCACCAGCCGCAGCCAGCGGTGATTATCGATAAGCTCGGCGTAAAGCTGCGCCAGCTGGTTTTCATCTTCCACAATCATTACGTCAATCATTTCAGCTTGAATCATTTATGCTTTTCCCGTTGTTCCGGTTGAATGGACCGGCAGCCCGTCAGGTATGAAGACAGAGAAAACAGAACCTGTCGGGGAGTTATCAGAAACTTCAATGGTGCCACCCGCGTGGCTGACATAGCTGGCAACCAGATGCAGCCCCAGCCCGTGATCCCCTTCCCGTTTGGACGTCACACCGAGCGAGAAAATCTGCTCGCGCCGCTCCGGTGCAATACCGACGCCCTGATCGGCGACTTCGATCACCAGATCCGCGCGGGCGGAAACGATGTATACCTCAACCGGCCCGGCATTTTCGCCGCGCAGCAGGGTGGCTTCGATGGCGTTATCCAGCAGGTTACCGATAACCGACATCAGCTCTGTTTCACTCAGCGTCGGAGGCAAATGCGTTAATTCACACGCCGGATCGAAGGCCAGTTCTACGCCCTTTTCACGCGCACGCGCATATTTCCCCAGCAGCAATCCGCACAGTCTGGGCGAACAAAACCGCGCCGAGACAAAATCCAGCAGTTCCTGCGCACTTTCCGATTGCGCTTCGATATACCGGATCGCCTCATCGTAACGACCCATGTGTAACAGCCCGGCCAGCGTTGCCGTCCAGTTCAGCTGCTCATGGCGCATCACCCGCAGGTTATCGGCGTAGCGCTGCACCTGACTGAGCTGAATGCTCAGGCGATCGATGTCGCTGCAATCCCGGAAGGTAATCACCCAGCCCTGAAGCTGGTCTTCCAGCATGATCCGCACACGGCTGGCGACCACTGTCAGGTTGTTGAACAGGCAGATTTCATCGTGAATATCTTTCTCCAGCATGACCTGACGATCAAAAAAGCTGACCGGCACAATCACCTCTTCCAGCGGTTTTCCGCGCAGTTCCCGCGAGGGTGTGTCCAGATTCAGCAGTTTTTTCGCCGCCTGATTAATCACGGCAATACGCGACTGCCCGTCAATGGCGATCACGCCTTCATAAATGGATTCCATCAGCGCTTTTTGCTGACGAACCAGCAGACCGATTTCGCGTGGCTCCAGCGAAAACATCTGCTTTTTAATCGAGCGCGAGAAAAACCACGAGAAGGTAAACAGCGCCAGCAGGAGCGTCGCGGCGGCCACCAGAATACGGATGGCTTTCTCGACGGTCAGCGTATTAATGTGGCTGGTCAGATATCCCACAGAGACGATGCCGATGACGTGGCCCTGCGCATTTAAAATCGGCGCTTTGCTGCGCAGCGACAGGCCGATACCGCCGAGGCGCACAGTGGTGCTGCTTTTACCCGCCAGCACATCGACGTTGTCGTCGCCGACCAGCGCCTTACCCACGCGGTCGGCATAAATGGAATGGAAAAGATGCATCGCTTTTCCGTCACCAATCACCATATAACTCGCGTCACTGTGCGCGGATATATTCCTCATCAGTCTGTTAATTGCAGAAACATCCTTATTTTCCACTGCGGTAATTAACGACGGTATAAGTGCAATTTCTTCTGCCTGTACTTTTGCACGCACACCCATATCTTCATATAACTGACGTTCAATATCGTGATAGTAATAAACACCCACTATTGAAAACAGCGTGACGAATAAAACCACAAGATAAATAAAAAGCTTTATCTGGAAAGAGGGTCGAAACTGCATCGTGACATCCGTTATAAAGAGCGCTGAGATAATTATTAACAGTGACGGCACTTTATCATCCGGGGCTATTTCTGTCAGATGGGAAAATCAAAGTTGCGAGGCACACCGCAGAACAACCGCAGGCGCAGCAAGCCCCCTGCGGCTGATAGCAAAGTTCACAACAGTTATTTCACCATAAATTAACAGTAATATTATAATTACAAATAACACCATAAAAACCACAGAAAAACATATTAAGCAAAACCCTAAGAATTAATTAAAACCATAAAAACCTTTCACTCCTTTAAAATATCGGTGTTAACTTGCGGGACTTCACATAATACCGGTTATTATCTCTCTTACACTCCCTGCACAAATTGACACAGGGGATTCATCATGAGTACAACCGACAACACTTATTCTGTTCCCGCAGGTTCAGTGCCTGCAAAACAGCTCTCATTAAAAGATAAATGGTGGCACATTCTCGACACCTGGAAAATTGGCATTATTCCTTTACCACTGTTTGTGATGGCCGGTGTGCTGATTGCCATCGACTGTCTGGACGGCAAACTGCCGAGCGATATCGTGGTGATGGTGGCGACGTTAGCGTTCTTCGGCTTTGCCTGCGGCGAGTTCGGTAAACGTCTGCCGTTCATCGGCAAAATGGGCGCCGCGGCGATTTGCGCGACCTTCATTCCCTCCGCACTGGTGTATTACGGCCTGCTGCCGGACGTCGTGGTCGAATCCACCACGAAATTCTACAAAAGCACCAACATCCTTTATCTCTACATCTGCTGCATTATTGTCGGCAGCATCATGAGCATGGATCGCAAAGTGCTCATTCAGGGCTTCATGCGTATTTTCTTCCCGATGTTGTGCGGTGAAGTGGTCGGCATGCTGGTCGGGATGGGCGTGGGTCTGGCACTGGGCATGGAACCTTTCCAGATCTTCTTCTTCCTGATCCTGCCGATTATGGCCGGGGGTGTAGGTGAAGGCGCGATCCCGCTGTCTATCGGCTACGCCACGTTGCTGCATATGGATCAGGGCGTGGCGCTGGGCCGCATTCTGCCTATCGTGATGCTCGGCGGCCTGACCGCCATTGTTATCTCGGGCTCACTCAATCAGCTCGGTAAACGTTATCCGCATCTTACCGGCGAAGGCCAGCTGATGCCTTCCGCCAAAAATGCCACCGCAGATAAAAGCGCGCTGTCGGCAACCAGCGGTAAAACCGATGTCACCACCATTGCCGCAGGCGCCCTGCTGGCGGTTCTGCTGTACATGGTCGGCATGCTGTTACACAAACTGATTGGCCTGCCTGCCCCGGTCGGCATGTTGTTTGCCGCGGTCGCGCTCAAGCTGGCGCACGGCGTCTCACCTCGCCTGCTTGAAGGTTCGCAGGTGGTGTACAAATTCTTCCAGACCTCCGTGACCTACCCGATTCTGTTTGCCGTGGGCGTGGCTATCACACCGTGGAACGAACTGGTCGCCGCGTTCACTATTTCAAATCTGCTGGTCATCGTCAGCACCGTCGCCGCGCTGGTTGCCACCGGCTTCTTCGTGGGCAAGAAAATCGGTATGCACCCGATTGATGTCGCCATCGTGTCCTGCTGCCAGAGCGGTCAGGGCGGCACCGGTGACGTCGCCATTCTGACGGCGGGCAACCGTATGCAACTGATGCCTTTCGCACAAATCGCGACCCGCATCGGCGGCGCGATCAACGTTTCGGTAGCACTGCTGGTTCTGGGGAATTTCCTGGTCTGACAGCGTTATCCGGCAAGCACGATTGTGATTTTTGATTGATTCAATTCAGGACATATTTATGAAACTGGCAAGTTATCTCTATCAGGGGCGCAAGTCCTACGGCATCGCAACGCAGAGCGGCATGATCGACCTTGGCCGCCTTCTCGGCCAGCGTTATCCCGACCTCAAGGCTCTGCTGGCGGGCGACGCACTGTCACAGGCGCAGGAACTGGCCAGCCGACCGGCAGATCTGAGCTTTGACGACCTGACGTTTTTGCCGGTTATTCAGAATCCGGAAAAAATTCTCTGCGTCGGCATGAATTACGCTGAAAAACGCAAAGAGTTCGATCAGCACAATCCGGCACCGACGCTGTTTGTCCGCTTTGCTGACTCACAAACCGGCCACGCCTCCCCGATCATCAAACCCAGCCGTTCGGTTGAGTTTGATTACGAAGGCGAACTGGCCGTCATCATCGGGTCAGCGGGCGAAAATATTTCCCGCGAAAACGCCCTTTCCCACGTTGCCGGTTACAGCTGTTACATGGACGGTTCCGCCCGCGACTGGCAGCACACCTGGTTTACCGCCGGTAAAAACTGGCGGCAGACCGGTGCCTTTGGCCCGTGGATGACCACGGCGGATGAAATTCCTGATCCGCATGCGCTGGCAATCCGCACCTGGCTGAACGGCAATATGGTTCAGGACGACAACACCCGCAGCATGATCCACAAGGTTGCCGAGCTGATTGAGTACATCAGTACCTTTACCTCACTGAGCGCAGGCGACGTGATCATCACCGGTTCTCCGGGCGGCGTGGGCAAGAAACGCGTACCGCCGCTGTTTATGAAACCCGGCGACCGCATTGAAGTGGAAATCGAAAAAATCGGTCATCTCAGCAACGTCATTGTTGCCGCGGACCGTCAGGTGAGCCATGCACCTGCCGCCCATTAACGTGTTAAACGCCGGGCTTCGTGCCCGGCATGCTCCGTTTTATTTGAACAATACCCGATATCAGGAATGCATTATGTTCAGCCGTGACGAACCCGACTTTCACGTCATCACCACCAGCCAGGCACCTCAGGGCTTGCTGGCCGATATCCGCGCCCTGCTGCATCAAAGCCAGCTGGGCATGGATGATGATATCGAGTATTTCGTGGTGGCCCTTTCCGGCAGACGGCTGATCGGATGTGCAGGTCTGGTCAGTAACACCATCAAATGCGTGGCAGTGGCGGCTGACTGGCGCGGCGAAAATCTCAGCGCCAGATTGCTCAGTGAAGTCGAAAACTTTGCCGTTCAGCGCGGCAAACTCCATCTGTTTCTCTACACCCGTCCAGGCAATCTGGAACGCTTTCGCGGTTGCGGATTTTATCCGCTGGTGCAGTGGGACAACGTCGCGGTGCTGATGGAAAACACGCCGGTCGGCATCAGCCAATATTGCCGCGCCCTGAAGCGCCATTATCACGAAGGTCAGCGCGTTGGCGCGGTAGTGATGAATGCCAATCCGTTTACGCTCGGCCATCGTTATCTGGCGGAACAGGCGGCGGCGACGTGCGACTGGCTGCACGTGTTTGTGGTCAGCGAAGACGTGTCGTATTTCCCGTTTCAGGAACGGCTGGAAATGGTGCGTCAGGGCGTCGCCGATTTACCGAATGTTACGGTTCACGCCGGTTCTGAATACATGATTTCACGCGCCACGTTTCCCGGTTATTTCCTTAAAGATGCCGGGCTGGTGAACCAGACCTGGAGCGTGATGGATCTGCTGATTTTCCGCCAGTACATCGCCCCGGCGCTGGGTATAACGCATCGTTTTGTCGGCAGCGAGCCCTTCTGCCCGGTCACGCATCAGTACAACTGCGACATGCACGACTGGCTGGAAACGCCCTCACGTTCGGCCTCAAAACCGCTGACCGTTATTGAACTGCCGCGTAAACGCCATGCCGGTGGCATCGCGATTTCAGCCTCTGAAGTCCGCGCATTGCTGAAAACCTGTCAGTTACCGCGCATCCGCGACATTGTTCCGCCCAGCACGTATACGCATCTTGAACACCATTATTGCGCTGAGGCGCCCGCCGAAACGGCGCGCAGCGATGAACTTATTATTTCTACCACTCTTTGTTAAAGCAGGAAAAAACGAATGAAAATTGTGAAGGAGGCGCTGGCAGGTACGGTTGAATCCAGCGATTTGCTGGTAAAAATCGCCCCGGCCAGCGAGCTGAGCGTGGTGATCAACAGCGAAGTGATCAAGCAGTTTGGCGACCAGATCCGCCGCGTTGTGAACGAAACGCTGGAAGCCCTTGGCGTGAAAGAAGGCTTACTGATTATTGAAGATAAAGGCGCGCTCGATTGCGTTATCCGCGCCCGCGTGCAAAGCGCGGTACTGCGTGCAGCACAGGAAGAAAATATTCACTGGGAGACGTTACGATGAAAAAACTCCGCCGCAGCATGCTGTTCCTGCCGGGGGCCAGTGCCGCCATGTTATCCACGGCATTTATCTATCGTCCTGATTCCATCATGTTTGATCTGGAAGACGCGGTTTCCCTGCGCGAAAAAGATACCGCCCGCATTCTGGTGTTCCACGCCCTGCAACACCCGATGTACAAGGATATCGAAACCGTCGTGCGCATTAATCAGCTCAGCACGCCGTTTGGTTTGAAGGACCTGGAAGCCGTGGTACGCGCCGGTGTGGACGTGGTTCGTCTGCCGAAAACCGATACGCCGGAAGATATTTTCGAGCTCGAAGCGCACATCGAACGCATCGAAAAAGACTGCGGGCGTGAAGTCGGTTCCACCAAAGTCATGGCCGCCATCGAATCGGCTATTGGCGTCATCAACGCCGTCGCCATTGCCCGCTGTTCGCCGCGTCTGATTGGCATCGCGCTGGCCGCTTTCGACTATGTGATGGACATGCAAACTGAGCGCGGTGATGGCACTGAGCTGTTCTACGCCCGATGCGCCGTGCTGCACGCCGCGCGCGCCGCCGGTATCGACGCCTTTGATGTGGTGTATTCCGATATCAACGATGAAGCCGGTTTCCTGCGTGAAGTCGAGCTTATCCGCAAAATGGGTTTCAACGGCAAATCCCTGATTAACCCGCGCCAGATTGAGTTGCTGCACAACGCTTACGCGCCGACGCAGGAAGACGTGGATTACGCGCGTCGCGTTATCGCCGCCGCAGAAGAAGGCGAGCGCAAAGGCCTCGGCGTAATTTCGCTCAACGGCAAGATGATCGATGGCCCGATCATCAACCACGCACAAGTGGTGCTTGAACGCGCCAGCGCCTCCGGTGTGCGTCGCTAGCCCTCAATTTTGCACAGGAATATGAAGAGAATGAGCCATTTAACAGAAATGTTGCACAGCCAATATCCCGGCATGAAGCATCTGGTTGCTTTCGACGGAGCACACCGCACCACGCCGTATCTTTCTGATCCCGATGCCCGTCTGCATCGTAAATTATGTGATTCGCTGGAACAGGCGATCGCCCGCAGCGGGCTGAAAGACGGCATGACTATCTCCTTCCACCACGCTTTTCGCGAAGGCGATCAGGTGATTAATAATGTCGTCGGCACGCTGGCACGTCTGGGTTTCAAAAATCTGACGCTGGCGTCCAGTTCCCTGATGACCTGCAACGACGTGCTGATCGAACACATTCGCAACGGCGTGATCACCCGCATTTATACCTCGGGGATGCGCGGCAAACTGGCCGATGCCATTTCGCACGGCCTGATGGAGGAACCGGTCCAGATCCACTCTCACGGTGGCCGGGTCAAACTTTTGCAGGACGGCGAGCTGAATATTGACGTCGCCTTTTTAGGCGTTCCTTGCAGTGATGAATTCGGTAATGCCAACGGTACGCACGGCAAATCCTGCTGCGGTTCGCTGGGCTATGCGATGGTGGATGCGCAGTTCGCCAAAACCGTCGTGCTGCTGACCGAAGAACTGGTGCCCTTCCCTAACATGCCCGCCAGCCTGGTGCAGGATCAGGTGGATTACATCGTGAAAGTCGATCAGGTCGGCGACCCGGCGAAAATCAGCGTGGGCGCAGCTCGCGTCACCAGTAACCCGCGCGAGCTGATGATTGCCCGCACGGCAGCCGAAGTCATTGAATATTCTGGCTATTTCAAATCCGGCTTTTCAATGCAAACCGGTTCCGGCGCGGCGGCAACGGCCTGTACCCGTTTCATGGAAGAAAAGATGGAACGTAACCAGATCACCGCGCGTTTTGCCCTCGGCGGCATCACCGGCAGTCTGGTGGATTTGCACGAAAAAGGATTGATCGAAACGCTGCTGGATACGCAATGCTTCGACGGTCAGGCCGCGTCATCGCTGGGCCGCAATCCGCAGCACATTGAAATTTCCACCAATGTTTACGCCAATCCGGGGGCCAAAGCCGCAAGCTGCGATCAGCTGGATATCGTCATTCTGAGCGCACTGGAGATCGACACCGATTTTAATGTGAACGTGATTACCGGTTCCGACGGCGTGATGCGCGGCGCATCGGGCGGCCATTGCGACGTCGCCAGCGCCGCCAACCTGACGATTGTGGTCGCGCCACTTCTGCGCAGCCGCATTCCGACCGTCGTGCGCCGTGTCACAACCCGCGTCACACCGGGCGAAAGCATCGATGTGCTGGTCACTGACCACGGGATCGCCGTCAATCCGGCACGTCCTGAAATCCGCCAGCGGCTCGAAGAAGCCGGCATGAAAATCATGGATATCGAAACGTTGTATCAGCGTGCCATATCCCTGACCGGCGAACCGAAGCCGATTGAGTTTACGCAGCGCGTCGTGGGCGTGATCCGTTACCGCGACGGCAGCGTGATTGACGTCGTTCATCAGGTCAAAGAGGACGCATAATGACGATTTTGACGCCTGCAAATGCAGGCGTCAGTCTGGAGGATTTGCTGGCGGCAAAGGAACAGCGTGCGCAGCGGCAAACCGACTGGCTGACACAATTCCCACACACCCTGATTTCTCTCACGCTGGTTACGCCCGGCGCGGTGAAAGATAGCGTGAGTTATCGCCAGGTTATGCGCGAAGCGTTGGGCGCGGCGGAAACACTGCTGTTACAACGTGGCTGGGCGGTGCTCAAACACGCAGTATTCTGGTTGCCGACCGGCGCGGAAGCGTTCTGGAGCATTGAGCACCCGGCGCCGGAAGTGAAAGCGGCTACCGTCGCGCTTGAGCAATCACATGCGCTTGGGCGTTTATGGGATTTCGATGTGATCTGCCCCGAGGCTGGCGTTGTAGGCCGCCGGTCGCTGGATAATGCCAGCCGCCGGTGTCTTATCTGTGACGGCCCCGCCCACGCCTGCGCGCGTTCGCGTCGGCATCCGTTGCCCGACGTGATCGCCAAAGTGGAGGCGCTGATTGATGGCTGGCATCGCACTCATTGAGCCGCAGGTTTGTACCGACATCGCCACCCTGGCGGCCGACGCGCTCCGCCAGGAAGTCTGGCTGACGCCTAAACCCGGTCTGGTGGACAGCGCCAATAACGGTTCACACAGTGACATGGATTTGCCGATGTTTTTGCGCAGCATCGGTGCGATTACGCCGTGGTTGCATCAGTTTTACCGGCTCGGCCAGCAGGATACCGCGCAACCGGCCACGGCAATGCTGATGCGGATCCGCCCTGCCGGCCTGGCCTGTGAGCAGGCGATGTTCGGCGCAACAAACGGCATAAATACGCACAAAGGCGGCATTTTTTCTTTGGGAATTTTGTGTACGGCGGCAGGCCGGATCAGCGCCCGTCAGCAACTGCTGACCCGCACGGCGTTATGCGCCGAAGTGGCCGCGCTCACGCAAGGGCTGGTGGAACGGGAATTACAACATTGCCGCCAGCCGGTGACCGCAGGAGAACGGTTGTTTCAGGCGCACGGCATGACCGGCGCGCGCGGCGAAGTGCAGAGCGGATTCGTGACGTTGCGTCGCCATGTTTTTCCTTACTGGCAGACAGAAACCCAGCCTGAACGCCGTGGTCTGAACGCCCTGCTGCGTCTGATGGCGTTTAACCCGGATACGAATCTGGTGTCCCGCGGCGGGCTGAGCGGGCTGCATTTTGTTCAGGATTATGCCCGCAAGTTGCTGAAAAGCGGCTGGCAAAAAGAGGATTTACAGGAGATGGATCAGGCGCTGATTTCCCGGCATCTCAGCCCCGGCGGCAGTGCCGATTTGCTGGCAATCGCGACCGTACTGATGGCTTTCCCGCAATGAATGAGAATTCAAACATCACGCGGATGCTGGTTCCCGGTTTACGCGACAGCGAAGCCGGACACTGGCAAAGCCGCTGGCATGAACAAAATCCGCAGTGGCTGCGGGTGAAACAGCGCAACTGGGCGCAGGTGGATCTCGAAGGTTGGATCACCGCTATCGACCGCGAGCAGAAGCTGGCGAAAAACCCGTTGCTGCTGATTGGCCACAGTTTTGGCGCGCTCGCCAGTCTGGTGTGGGCGAACCGCAATCCGCCGCTTTGCGCAGGTGTGATGCTGGTCGCCCCCGCAGAACCGATGCGTTTTGGTCTGGACGATGACATTTTACCTGAGCCGCTGGCGGTTCCCGGTCTGCTGGTCGCCAGCCATACGGATCCGTTATTGCCTTTTATCCGCGCACAGTTCTGGGCGCAGGCGTGGGGCTGCGAGCTGGTGGATATCGGCGAGGCCGGGCATATCAATGTGGAATCGGGTTTCGGAGAATGGCCGTGGGGGCAGGCAAAACTGGAAGAGTTTGCCGCGCGACTGTCGGCAAACTCCCGTTGAAAACAGGCTTAACGGACGATGCGGTTATCTGCTTCCGGTAACGGTTTGGATTTCACGCAGCACAGGTAAATCATCACCAGAAGCGGGATCCAGCCGAGCACGATACCCAGCGTAATTTTCATCCAGACATAGGTTTCCGGTGACGCGTATTCCATCAGGATCATGTTGAGCAAACGCGACACGATACCTGCCAGATAAACACCGCCGAACCACCAGCCGGAGCGGTTGATGTCGTGCATACGGCGGATGCCGACCGCCAGGATCGGTAATGCCAGCGCCAGGGCGTAAATAGTGTAGGCCATACCGGCATAGAACACGCCGTAAGGGTTTCCCGCCAGCGCCATCACGGTCGCCACAGTCCCCGTCAGCAAAATCATCAGCAAGATATTGACCAGCGTGAACACCCAAAACTCTTTGCGGGTCGCACGCCCTTCAAACTTCACGTACCCTTTCCAGCCCCGAACAAAACACTGCCATACGGTCATTCCGTCATATCCTTTTGTTTATCGTTTGAAATTTTTCATATCTTAAACGCTATCAAAAGCATTCTGAAATCTTTATTTACATCTGCCGGACGTCACTGGCCGCGCAGCTGTCGGGCGAGTTTATCGAGCTGATCGGCGATCTGGTTAAGGTCTTTGTCCGGCTGTCCCGGCGCGCGCGTGGAATTTCGCACGACCAGTTGCGCAGGCAAAATACGCGACGTCGTGTCAGGCTCCGTTGCCAGCAAAAGCCCGACGGCTTCTTTGCTTTGCAAATCGAGATCCAGAGAAACCGTGGTCAGCGCCGGATGGAAGAAGGCGCTGTCGTAGGTGTCGTCGTAGCCGATAATAGAAACCTGTTGCGGGATCGCCACGTTGTGCTGATGCAGCGCGCTGATCACGCCCAGCGCCATCTGGTCATTCCCTACCAGCAGGGCCGTAAACTGCGGCGTCTCCCGCAAAATCTGCAACGCGCCGTAGTAACCGCTTTTGGCACTCCAGTCGCCGTGAACCACCGTCACCGGCTGTAATCCTTTTTCGGTCAGCGTTTTCTGCCAGCTTTCCAGACGCAGACGCGAAGATACCGACTCTTCCGGCCCGGCCAGCAAGGCAAATTCCCGGTGCCCCAAATCAAGCAGATATTCCACGCTGGCGCGCGAACCGTCGGCCGGATTAAAGCAAACGTTAAACACCGGGCTGGTCGGATCCACATCCAGAAACAGGCAAAGAATGTCGCGGTTGTTCTCGTAAATGCGTTCGGCTTCGGCACTTTCCAGCGGAATGTTGATGATCACGCGCTCAACCCGCTGCGATTTCAGCTCGTTAATGGAGTCCTGAATGCTCTGATTCACGTCTTCGTCAATCATTGAAATCAGTACCTGATACCCGGCCTGGTGGGCATATTTCTTCACCGAAGCAGCAATTTGCGACGGAGCGTGCAACGCCAGCGAGGTCGTCACCAGCCCTATCGTAAAACTCTGTTTTCCCACTAACTGCTGCGCCAGCCGGTTGGGTACATAACGCAGCTCTTCAATCGCCTGCTCAACTTTCTGGCGCGTAGCGTCGGATACGTTGGCCGATTTGTTTAAAACACGCGAAACCGTCTGATAGGAAACACCGGCATAGCGGGCAACGTCTTCTAATGTCGAACTTTTCGATTTCATGCTTTTCCCGTTTTGCAGCCCGTGATTTTACGCAATCTCATGATAATCGAGCCAAAGTACGGGATCTCATTTAAAAGTTCAATCTGAGAACCGTTTGACTTAAAAGTTATACGTTAACATTCGTTAAATTCGTGATTTAAATCACCAGACGTTTATTTTAAACACACAACTTGTGGATCTAACTCACAATTCACACTGTGTTAAATTGATCATTATTGTTTCTGGGTATCTTATAGATTCCGTAAATGTGAACGTCATACATCAATAAGGAAAAATAATGAAACACAACTTACGTACTCTGGCTGTGGCGGTCTCTCTTGGGCTGGTGACAGGCCCCGCAGTGGCTAACGACATTGATTTTCATGGATATCTGCGTTCCGGATTGGGCGTTTCCGGCAGCGGCAGTCTGGAGCAGTTTCAGAAAAACAAAGTCGGTCGTCTGGGCAACGAAAATGACACTTACGGCGAAATCGAACTGGGCAGTGAAGTTTACAAAAAGGACGATGTGAGTTTTTACGTCGATTCCATGGTCAGCATGGTGTCAGACGGGTCCAACGATGACGAAAACACGCTCAATGATGATGCGCAATTTGGCCTGCGTCAGCTGAATCTGCAAATCAAAGGGCTGGTGCCGTGGGACAAAGATGCGGTGATCTGGGGCGGTAAACGTTATTACCAGCGCCATGATTTACATATCATCGATACCAAATACTGGAACATTTCCGGTGCAGGCGCCGGTGTGGAAAACCTGAAAATGGGCGAAGGCGCGCTGTCAGTGGCCTGGATCCGCGGCGATGCCAATGATGTGGATTACCGCGTAGACGGCGATAACGATGTCAATATTAACTTCATCGACGTGCGTTATGCCGGTATCAAACCCTGGAGCGGCGCGTGGATGGAAGTCGGTGCCGACTACGCCATGCCGAACCTGACGCACGATCAGAAAGACTACGGCGGCCTGTATGACGCGGAAAATGGCGTAATGCTGACCGGCGAAATCAGCCAGGACATGTGGGGCGGCTACAACAAGCTGGTTTTACAGTACGCCAACAAAGGTCTGGCGCAGAACATGATTTCCCAGGGCGGCGGCTGGTATGACATGTGGAACTACACCAACGACGCCAGCGGTTATCGCGGCATCATCACCGGTCTTATCCCGATCACCAGCAAGTTCAGCCTCAACCATGTGCTGACTTACGGCCATGCGGAAAATATCACGGATTACACCGACACTACCGAGCTGGTTTCTCTGGTTGGCCGTGCGCAATATCAGTGGACGGATTACGTGCGCACCATCGGTGAAGTCGGTACGTTCTACCAGAAAGACGATTACAAGAATGGCACCAACTATAAGCAAGGCGGGCAGAAATATACGCTGGCGATGGGTCTGGCGGCCGGTCCTGAGTTTATGTCACGCCCGGAACTGCGCGTGTTCGCCTCTTACCTGAATGATTCAGAGCACGGCAATACGTTTGAAGACCACACTAAATCCGATACGTGGAACTTTGGTGTGCAGGTAGAAGCCTGGTGGTAAATTTCCTTCGTTCCTGAAGCTGCAACTGCGTTAGCTGCGTTTGCTCACCCGAATCACTGACATCAGTCAGCTCATCGGGATTCGCTCACTTGCCGCCTTGCTGCAACTCCAATAACTTTGGAAATAGTTATAGTCGTTAATTAAAACAGTAATCCTCATTGTAATAAACGCTCAGGGTTTAACGCATTTTCTCTTGTAGGGGATCGTGACGTTTTTGTACCCGCACAGCAGCATCATTATTTAAAATAAAGCAGTAAACAATAAAGGCAGCCTTGTGTCGGGCTGCCTTTATTTATTTCAATGTTCTTCTTTTATTTAATACGCCAAATTAAAACCAGACCCGATTACTGACTTTTTAAGCCAAATTTCTCGGTCATGAGTTTCTTCAGGCTGTCGGACTGCTTACCGAATATCGCATGGACTTCCTGCCCGATGATCACCACGCCAATCGCGCCGGTCTGCTGGATAGCACCGGAATTAACCCGCCGGAGTTCTTTCACCGTAACGCGCAGTCGTGTGATACACGCATCGACGTTAATAATATTCTCGCGTCCGCCTAACGCATCAATTAATAACGCCACGTCCGTTGACGGCGGAACGTCATCTTTAGGGTTTTTATTCTTTGCGGAAAAGACATGCATGAAATCTTTAATATTAACCATAATGAATACCCTCTTTCAGAAATGAAAAAACGTGCAGAAGGGAATATTCCCCGCTGCACGTTGGTGATTAAAAATTATCGGGAGACTTTACGCGTCAGTATCTGGCAACCGAATGCCGGTAACGTTAATTTGTGCGGCAATATTCCGCCGTGAACCATATCCTGATAATCGCCCGGCAAACTGACGGTCTGGCTGTCGCTGCAATAGTTTTGCAGGAAGATGAATTCACTTTTGCCGTCGGTACGGCGTGCGGCGGTGACACCTTCCGGCAGCGTCGTGCTGATGGCGCGCGGCAGGTTCATCTCATTTGCCAGCGCGGTGAAAAAATCCGCCTGGAACTGTTGATCGTTGCGCGATGCCACATAATACGCCTGCCCTTTGCCGTACAGATTCACGGTCACCGCAGGCGTTCCGGCGTAGAAATCATCGCCGTAAGTTGCCAGCGCTGCCGCCCCTTCGAGGTGGATCACTTCGCACAATTCGGAAACCTGATACGGCCCGTTCAGCCCCAGTGCGTTGCCTTCAATACCGCAAACGCTGTTGTGCTGTTCGTCTGTCAGGCTGTCGATTTCTTCCGCCCAGATGCCCAGCACCGGACGCAATGGACCCGGGAATCCGTTGAGGAAACACAAATCCGTTTCGTTGACGATGCCGCTCCAGTAAGTGGCGACGAAGCGCCCGCCCGCCTGCACAAAGGCGCTGATCCGCTCACCGACGCCTTCGCGCACCATGTACAACATCGGGGCGATGACTAAGTCGTAACCGTCCAGTGCGCAGTCGGCGTTGATCACGTCAACCGCAATGCCCTGCGCCCACAGTGCCTGATAATGCGCGGCCACGGTGTTTTCATAATGCAATCCGGCGTTGCGCGGCCCCATCGCATCGTCCATCGCCCAGCGGCTTTCCCAGTCAAATATGATCGCAACTTTAGCTTCCACGCGGCTGCCCGCGACCGGCGCTAAGGCCGAGAGAATAGTGCCGAGTTCCGCCACTTCGCGACCGACGCGGGTATTAATGTGTCCGACGTAATCCACCACAGCGCCGTGGAATTTCTCGGAAGAACCGCGGCTTTTGCGCCACTGGAAATACTGTACCGAATCCGCACCGTGCGCGACCGCCTGTAGCGAGGACAAAATGTGCATCCCCGGTTTTTTCAGTTTGCTGGTCGGCTGCCAGTTGGTGAAGCTCGGCGTCGATTCCATCAGCACGAACGGCTGGCCTTTTTTGAGCGTGCGCATCAGGTCGTGATACATCGCGGTGTACGCCGCCAGCCCGATATCGTCTTTGCGCGTGTGCCACATCGGGTAGCTGTCCCACGAAATGAAATCCAGCACGCTGGCGAGTTTCCAGTAATCGTAGTCGTAGAAATATTCCATGAAATTAGTGGTCGCCGGTAATGCCGGGTTTTCGGCTTTCAGCGGGCGGATCTCTTCGCTGTAAAAACGCGTGACCTGATCGGTATTAAAGCGACGCCAGTCGAGATTCAGACCATGCACCCCGCTTTCGCCCTGCGGTGACGGTGATTCGATCTGTGACCAGTCGGTGTACGTGTGGCTCCAGAAGGTGCTCCACCAGGCGGTATTCAGCGCGTCGAGGGTTTCATATCGGGCTTTTACCCAGCCACGGAACCGTTCCTGACACAAATCACAATGGCATTCGCCGCCGTATTCGTTGGAAATATGCCAGCCGATCACTGCCGGATGATGCGCGTAACGTTTCGCCAGCGCCGTGTTCATCTGCTGCACTTTGTCGCGGTACACCGGCGAGGTCATGCAGTGGTTATGACGCCCGCCGTGCAGCGCTTTTACGCGGTCACGCCCGACGCGTAACACTTCCGGGTATTTTTGCGACATCCACGCCGGACGTGCGCCGCTTGGCGTGGCCAGAAACACCGAAATGCCGTTTTCGTGCAATCTGTCCAGCACCTGATCCATCCAGTCAAAGGTATAACGTCCTTCTTCGGGTTCCAGTGCAGACCAGCTGAAAATCCCGACAGACATGACATTACAGCGCGCCTCTTTCATCATTTCGACATCGCGAATCAGTACTTCCGGGCTTTGCAGCCACTGTTCCGGGTTGTAATCCGCGCCGTGTAACAGGCCGGAAATCTTACTGCTCAGAAGAGGGAATTTCGTCATGTTAGGTCCTTACGAACTTTAAGAAATAAAACTCCCCGGCCAAATTAGCCGGGGAAAAGGGGATCAGTTGAAGACTTTAATGGAAGGAAGAACCTGACCGCCGCAGCCAAACAGCGCCTGATTTTCACGGGCATTGCCCTCTTTCCAGTGGTCGTTGATGTAGGTCATGCCCGCCGGTGTTGCCCAGCCTGCGCCGTTAACCGGGATCCACGTCGGTTCCCAGTAGAACAGGCCTTTGCCGCGATGCCCGGGCACGCTCACCAGGCTTTTGATCATGTCGCTGAGGAAATCGGCCTGCCCCTGCACAGTTCCCGGATAGCCGCCATCTTTAGCTTCTTTGGCGGTGAAACTGTTCTCCGCGGCATCGCAGTTTTCAAGGGTGTAGCCGTAAGCCACTTCGACCACGATCACGTCTTTGTTGTAGCGTTTGCTGATGTCGTCCATGTTGGCCTGTAACGCAGAAATCGGGCCATTCCAGTAGGTATAAAACGACAGGCCGATAACGTCGTAAGGCACCTTGCGCTGGTTGATTTCATCGAACCACCAGCGGAAGGTGTCGTTCTTGGTGCCTTCGGCCAGATGCAGCATGATTTTGATGTCTGAAGGGTTTTTCTCGTCGGCCCTGACACCGGAGATCGCCGCATTCAGCAGCCCGGCCAGACGGTCAAATTCGCCGCCGCCCGCGCCCCAGCTTTTTCCTTCCGGCCACAAAATCCCGCCGTTCATTTCATTGCCGACCTGCACCATATCCGGCACAACGCCCTGCTGACGAAACTGCGCAATCACGTCACGGCTGTAATCATGAATGGCAGTTTTCAGCTGCGGATAATCCATTTTTTCCCAGGCTTTCGGCTTGAACTGTTTACCGGGATCGGTCCAGAAGTCGCTGTAGTGGAAATCGAGCAGGATTTTAAAACCCTGCGCTTTGGCGCGTTTCGCCAGTTCCAGCGTGGTCGCCAGGTCGTTGTTGCCGCCGCCGTACGGATGCCCCTGCGCATCCTTCGGATCCACCCACAGCCGCAGACGCACGTAGTTGAAACCGTTCTGTCTGAGGATCACCATCGCGTCGGTCTGTTTGTGGTTCTGGTCGTAGAACTTGCCGCCGTGTTTTTCCACGTCAATCAGCGTGGAAATATCCGCGCCCTTAATGAAATCCGCCGGGACATTGGCGACTTTTTTGATGACCACGTCCTGTGCCACACAGGAAAAAGACATCGCCAGCAGCACACAGGCCACGGCGCTTTTCGTGAAAATCTTCTGAGTAAAGAGAGTCATGTGATTATCCTTTGGTGCTGCCAGCGGTCAGGCCGGAGACGAAGTATTTTTGTAAGGCGAGATAGAAAATCGCCACCGGCACGGCAATCAGCACCGCGCCCGCTGCATACGTGGTGTAGCTCGCGCCCATTTTCTGTGCGACCAGGTTGTAGAGACCAATCGGCAGCGTGTATTTATCCGGCGTGCGCAAAATGGTGCTGGAGAGAATGAAATCGCCCAGCGGCCCGGTGAAGGAAAACAGCGCAATCACCGCCAGAATCGGCTTCGACAGCGGCATAATGATCTCGATAAAAATGCGGAAATTCCCCGCGCCGTCCATGCGTGCCGATTCATCCAAATCTTTCGGGATTGCGTCCAGATACCCTTTCATCAGATAGGTGTTCATCGGGATCATGCCGCCGACGTAAATCAGCACAAGCGCCAGATGGCTGTTGATCAGGCCGAGCAGTTGCGCCAGTACGAAAATGGCGATCAGCGCCGAGAACTGCGGGATCATCTGCAATAACAGAAACAGCATCAGCCCGTCTTTGCGCCCTTTAAAGCGAAAGCGTGAGAAGGAATAGGCGGTGAAGCTGACGCAAATCAGCGTCAGCACCATGGTCAGGAAACTGATTTTCATCGAGTTCCAGTACCACGCCATGTAATTCACCTGTCCGTTGAACAGATCTTTGTAATGCTGGAAGGAGAGGTTCTGCGGAATAATCGACGTGCTGAGCAGACTGTTCCCGGCATTCAGCGACGCGCCGACGGTCCAGATCAGGGGATAAATAATAATGACCGCCACAATCAGTAACAGGAAATAACTCAGCGACAGGCGGATAAACCGGTTTCTTTTAATACTGCTGTTCTTATCCATCAGTTTGCTCCCGCTTACGCCATATCATCTTGTTTAAATGAATTGGTTGAACGGAATTGCCACAGCGCAATACCGACAACAAATATCGACAGCAAAATCGTAATGGTCGCGGCAATCGCATATTGCGAGGAAGACATGGTGAGTTTATAAATCCACGACACCAGAATATCCGTTCCGCCTGCATTCGATCCCGCTACGGCCGGGCCGCCGTTATTAAACAGATAGATAATATTGAAGTTATTAAAGTTGAAGGTGTATTGCGTGATAATAATTGGCGCAATGGAATACAATACCAGCGGCAGCGTAATGGTTTTTAATTTCTTCCAGGTGCTGGCTCCGTCCATCGTGGCGGCTTCGTACAGGTCGTTAGGGATCGCCTGTAATACGCCGGTGGTCATCGCAAAGACAAACGGGAAACCGAGCCAGGTCTGCATCATGATCAGAGCCGTTTTGGTCCAGAACGGATCGGTCATCCACGCTTTAGGTTCAATGCCTAACGCCGCCAGTATCCCGTTGTTAATCACGCCAAACGAGTCGTTGAACATCCCGGCGAAGACCAGAATGGTAACGAAGCCCGGCACCGCCCACGGCAGGATAAGCACCGTGCGGATAAGCGCCTTGAAGCGCAGATCTTTCTGGTTCACCAGAATCGCCAGCATCACGCCGACGGTGCATTGCAGCGTGGTCGCCAGCACGGTCCAGACGACGGTCCACTGTAAGACATCGAGTAACGTCGAACGCCAGATATTGAGCGTGAAGATATTAATAAAGTTTTTGAATCCCACCCAGTCAACTAATTTAGCCGGCGGCGTGTGATATAAATTGTAATTAGTAAAGGCAATGGAGAAGCCGAAGATAATCGGGAACACCACCACGAAGACCAGCAGAATAAAACCGGGCGTAATCATTAAATACGGGAAACCTTCGCGCAGGAGCAAATGATATTGCTTTCTGACGCTGGGTAATTCCATGCCCGGATCGCGGCGTTTTCCGTTAATCCACGCATCACGCAGGCTCCAGTAATAAAAGCCTGCGCCAAACGCACCAATTAATACGCTGATAATTCCTTTCGCCAGCAGGAATATCGAGTTATCGCGAGGAACTTCTTCCCCCAGCGTATAAAGCCCCCACATTCCCTGTTGCAGGAAATCATAAAAAACACCAACGAAACAAAACAGAATGATAAAAAACAGAATTCCCTTGGCCCATTGCCCGTTATAGAACTGACCAAAACCGGGAATGAATGCCAAAGCCAGTGCCACCGGCGCGTGATGGCGGGCAGACAGTGGCTCCTGGTTTTCCTCATGAAGACGCATAGACACAAAGATATTCCTTTCACTGTGAGGGAGTGAAATCACTCCCTCTTTTCAGACGTACAGCCGTTTCAGATGCGGTTGCCGATGCTGTTACCCGCAGATCACTCGTTGCTGGCTTTCGCGGCTTCAATCTGCATCTGGATATTTTTCACGGCGTCATTGAGCGCTGCGTCCACCGGCTGTTTGCCGGTTACGCCCAGCTGGATCCCGTTGTTCGCCGGACCCCAGACTTCCTGCATTTCAGGTACGCCGGGCATCGCTGTGGCGCGGGTTGACTGCTCGGCTACCGCATTGGCTTTCTCGTCATTTTTGATCATCGGGTCATTCACCAGCGCCGTCAGTGCCGGAATTTCCTTGGTCACTTCGTAGCGCACCTTGGCGTATTTCGGCTGGTTGATGAAGGTGATGAATTTTTCGGCCAGCGGTTTTTGTTTGCTGTAGGTCGATACCGCATAACCTTTAACGCCCAGGAATGAGCTCATCGGTTTGCCGTTCGGCAACAGCGGCAGCGCTTTCACGCCGTAGTTGATGCCAGCGGCTTCATAAGGCTGGAACGCCCACGGGCCGGTGATCACGGCGGCGGCTTTCTTCTCAGTAAACAGCGAGTCGATGGCATTCAGGCCGTTGTCGCCGGTGATCCCCGCCGGGAATAAACCGTCGGCATAGAATTTCTTCAGGTACGTGACGGCTTCAATGCTGCCCGGTTTGTTCAGGCCGATATCGTCGACGTTGATCTCCCCTTTGGCATCTTTACCGAAGATGTAGCCGCCCATGGAAGCCATCGCGCCGTAGGCGTAATAGACTTCGTCAAATTTGGCGAGCAGGCCGTATTTGCCCTTCGCCCTTTCCGCTTTCGAGAAGGTGTAATACTCGTCGAGCGTCGCCGGGGCTTCGGGCAGCAAATCTTTGTTGTATATCAGCACCAGCGTTTCAACGGCTTTCGGCACGCCGTAGGTGTGGCCCTTGAGCTGGAACGCGTGAATAGCCGACGGCGTAAAGCTGTCGGTGAACCCTTTCTCGAGCGTCAGCGGTGCCAGCAACCCCTGTACCACGGCGGTGCCGAGCTGGTCGTTCGGGATCACAACCACGTCGGGGCCGATGCCCGCCGGGCCGTCGAGACGCAGTTTTTCAGTCTGTTGTGCATACGGCGTTTCCTGCACCACAACTTTGACGTTGTTCTCTTTTTCAAAGTCTTTTACAGCATCGGAAATACCGGAGGATTTCTTAATATCTTCCCAGACAAGTAGCTGTCCTTCGGCTGCCCGCACGGCCTGGCTGCTCAGACTTAATGACATCAGTACCAAGGCAGTAAGGTGTGTAATTTTCATTGTTGCTCCTGGATGTGAAGGTATAACATTTTTGTGTGTATAACAACGACACCCAATCAACACCCAGCGATAGGAACCCTACAAATGCTGAATACAAAGTGATTAATGCCGTCATAAATATCGTGTTATACGTTAGACTTATAACCCGAAAATCACTACCAAAAGATGTGTATTGTGTGATCGCAACTGCAAAATTCGAACCCGCTCGTGCAAACGTTTACACAAGGTGGTTATAGTCCGAAATATCAGCGGTATGAATTTATTACGAGGTCAAACATGTCCAGCATCAGGCTTAAAAATGTGGTTAAGCGTTTCGATAAAACGGTGACGTTGCATGGCATCAATATTGATATAGAAGACGGCGAATTTACGGTGTTCGTCGGACCATCCGGCTGCGGAAAATCCACATTGCTGCGCATGATTGCCGGGCTGGAAGATATAACGGAAGGTGATGTGTATATCGGCGAGCAGCGTGTGAATGACGTCGACCCGTCGCGCCGCGGCGTGGCGATGGTGTTTCAGTCTTACGCGCTCTATCCGCATATGACGATTGCCGAGAACATGGGTTACGGCCTGAAAGTGAACGGGGTGCCTAAAGACGAAATCCGCCATCAGGTGGAGATGGTCGCCAAAACGTTACAGCTTTCCCATCTGCTGGACAGAAAGCCGAAGCAGCTTTCCGGTGGCCAGCGCCAGCGCACTGCCATTGGCCGCGCAATTGTGCGTAATCCGCAGGTCTTTATGTTCGATGAGCCGCTTTCCAATCTGGATGCCGAACTGCGCGTGGATATGCGTCTGCACATTTCCAAACTGCATCAGGAACTGAAAACCACCATGGTTTATGTGACGCACGATCAGACCGAAGCCATGACGCTGGCCGATAAAATCGTGGTGATGAACTACGGCAAAGTCGAGCAAACGGGCGCACCGATGGATTTGTATTACAACCCGGTGAATCAGTTTGTGGCCGGTTTTATCGGGTCGCCGAAAATGAATTTCCTGCCTGCCGAAGTGTTGAGCTGGCAGCCCGACCGGCTTGAAGTGCGCCTGACGCCGGAGAAAACCCTGACGCTGGCGCTGAGTACCCGCGAGCTGGCGGCGGGTGACAAAGTGACGCTGGGCATTCGCCCGGAACATCTGCTTTCCCATGAAACCGAAAATCAGCTGGAATTTAACTGCGAGGTGGTTGAGCGTCTGGGCAACAGCACCTATCTGTTCGGCCAGTGTTATGGCATCGACGGGTTTAAAATGCTGCTGCCGGGCGATATGGCCTTTAATCCGTATCAGAGCCTGACAACCTGGTTCGACGCCCAACGCTGCATGGTATTTGGTGAAGACGGCCTGCGCATCAGTGCCGCCAGCCTTTCACATCTGCATTAATGCCATTATCAATAACCGCCCTTCGCCGGGCGGGTATTCCTGCTAAGACTCTGTTGCAAAAGAACCGGCGCCCTGCTTCACCTCCGCGTAAATTCAGTGCTATACCTCTTTATCTCTTTTTTACAGATGAGGAAGTTCCATGCCCATGCAATGCCTGATCCTGGATGATTATCAAAATGTCGCACTGTCTCTGGCCGGCTGGCAGGCAGGCACTCGCGCCGCAGGTGGAATGCCGCGCGCTGACGGTGCATATCAGTGATGAAGACCAGCTGGTCGCGCAGTTACAGGACGCAGAGATTGTGGTGATCATGCGCGAACGCACGCCATTCAGCGCAGCGCTATTTTCCCGTCTGCCAAAGCTACGACTGCTGGTCACCTCGGGAATGCGCAACGCGTCGGTCGATCTGGCCGCCGCCCGTGAAAATGGCGTGACGGTTTGCGGCACGGGCAGCGGTTCGACGGCGCCGGTTGAGCTGACCTGGGCGCTGATCCTCGGGCTTGCACGGCATCTGGTGACGGAAAATAACGCACTGCGCCACAACGGGCCGTGGCAAAGCACGGTCGGCACCGGGTTGAGCGGCAAACGTCTCGGCCTGCTGGGATTGGGTAAAATCGGGCAGAAAGTAGCGCTGATTGCGCAGGCATTCGGGATGGTAGTCAGCGCCTGGAGCCAGAACCTGACTGCCGAACGCGCCGCTGAGCATGGCGTGGAACTGGCGGCATCGAAAGAAGCCTTGCTGAAAACCAGCGATGTGGTGTCAGTGCATCTGGTCCTGAGTGAGCGCACGCACGGGCTGCTCGGCGCACCGGAACTGGCGCTGATGAAACCCGACGCATTGCTGATCAATACCTCGCGCGCCGCGATTGTCGATCAGCCTGCCCTGCTGCACGCCCTGCAAACCAGGCAGATTGCCGGTGCCGGGCTGGACGTTTTCGAAACAGAACCGCTGCCGCCTGGCGATCCTTTCAGAGTGCTGCCCAACGTGCTGGCGACGCCACATCTGGGCTACGTTTCCGACGGCAACTATCAGGCATATTTCCGTGAAGCCGTCGAAGACATCCAGGCATTTCTCGCCGGAAACCCGGTGCGGACGCTGAGCTAATCCGGATTTCAGGCAAAAAAAAACCGGGCATA
Source organism: Rahnella sp. ChDrAdgB13 (assembly GCF_017655185.1). Classification (NCBI taxonomy): domain Bacteria; kingdom Pseudomonadati; phylum Pseudomonadota; class Gammaproteobacteria; order Enterobacterales; family Yersiniaceae; genus Rahnella; species Rahnella sp. ChDrAdgB13. The sequence continues at coordinate 52,104 of NZ_JAEMGT010000023.1, forward strand.
AACCCGGTTTTTCTCTTTAAGCGGCAGCGAAATTATTTGGTTTCGTTGGCTTTGATTTCGCCCAGTGCTTTCAGCTTTTTGGACATTTCACGACGTTCTTTCGACAGGTCAGCATTTCGGATGATGTAGTCATCAACGCGATCTTCATAGTCGCCGCGCATGTTAGCAATGATCGCCTGAATTTCTTCGATGCTCATGCCTGGTTTGATGTAATCACTCAGGTTGTCGAGCAGCAGAACGCGTTTCTGGTTGTCACGGATTTTCTTTTCGTTATCAGCGATTTCGCGTTGTAATTTGTTTTTACGACGGAAAACACGCACAAACTCCAGAACGTCCTGGAAACTCGGCTTATTGATATTGTCCATTTTAACACCTTCGATTAAGTTACACAGATTCAGTGACTGATTTGCCGCAACCCGATTTGACGCTACAGGAATAGCTAGCGTAGCAAAAATCGGGCAGTACGCTCAGATAATCGTCCAATGGCCCCATCTTACCCGTTTTAGGCCACAGACAAAAATCCCTTCATGCTTTCGTTGTTTTACCGCTGATATTTTGAGCTTCTTCTTTTTGCATCACCATGGTGATCAGGTCGCCCATTGAGCGCAACTGCTCCGCCACCTGCGTGCTCAGCCAGACGTAACCGTAGACCTGTGCTTCCAGGTGATTCGCGGCATTCATCTCGGTAAGCAGCGCTTTCAGCTCTTCAGCAGATTCATTCAGCTCATGGCTGATTGCCACTTCATCGCCCCGCGTGCCGTTGAGCAACATCAGGCTGAGTTTCTCCAGCGTGCTGAGCATCAGCAATTGCGCGCTGCGCAGCGTGCGGGCATTGAGCATCAGATAATGGCTTTCGCGCGAACTCCAGTAAGCATCGGCCAGCAGTTCCAGCGTACACAACAGGTTACGGCTGAGCGTCTGGATGGCGTCAAACGCCTCGCGCGGCACATGAGATTCTTTGCTGGCGGGCGCAAACAGCGAACGCATTTTCACCATCTGGCTCATGGTACTTTTCATTTTGCCGTGCAGATGCGGACGTTCCAGCATGTTCGGCGACAGCCACGCGCTGTAGAGTTTATTGAGCGACATCAGATAATCGGCCATCTGCATGCGCCAGTGAATAAACGCGCGCTGCGGATAAATGCTGGCAAACAGCAGAGCCAGCAGGGAACCGAAAATCACGTCTCCGGAACGCCACAGCGCCATCTCCATGTCGCCCGGCCCTGCGCCGCACACCACCGCCAGCGTGATGCCGATCAGCAGCGCCATGTAGGGCCGTTTGCCGAGCGTCAGATATCCGCTGACAAACATGACAACGCCGCACCAGACCAGCATCACCGGCAGCGAATACAGCTCAAGCCACAGCGCGATAAGGCCGGAAACGGAGCCAAGTACTGTACCGGTAATGCGTTCCAGCACGCGCTGAACTACATTTCCCCAGAACGAAATCGGCCCCATGACCACCACCAGCGTGATCAGCGGCCAGGTGCCTTCAGGGATTTCAGTCAGACGGACGATCAGGAATGTCAGAATAAACGCCACCGCGATGCGCAGCGCATGAGTAATACGGTAGTTACGGTAAATGACGTTATCCAGCGGAGAAATTTTCTTGTCGAGGCGCACGTTTAGCCTGCCGTAAGGCGAAAATTCAAAGAAGGCGTTAAGTCTAGCTGAGTTACCTGAGGTGATCACCCTGCTTTAGTCAGGGTTTTGGCGGATTGATGCTGAATTTTACGACGTTTTGGACGTTATCCCGCAGCACCACGGATTTTGACATGACTTCACTGCGCCGGATGGTATCCTAGTCAACGTTTCGCCCCTATTTCCGCACTGATAAGGTTATCTTCGTAATGTCAGACAAGCCGCAAAAAACCTTCTACTTTCACGATTACGAGACATTCGGTAAAAATCCGGCGCTGGACCGCCCGGCGCAGTTTGCCGGGGTGAGAACTGACGAAGATTTCAATATCATTGAAGAACCGTTAGTGATTTATTGCCGCCCTTCTGATGATTATCTGCCAGAACCGGAAGCGGTGATGATCACCGGAATTACTCCGCAAATTGCGCTGGAACGTGGCGTGATTGAAGCCGAGTTTACTGCGCAAATCCACAAAGCGTTTAGCGTGCCGGGCACCTGCATTGTGGGCTACAACAACATCCGTTTCGACGACGAAGTCAGCCGTAATATCCTTTATCGCAACTTTTATGACCCGTACGCCTACAGCTGGCAGAACGGTAATTCCCGCTGGGATTTGCTGGATGTGATGCGCGCCTGTTACGCGCTGCGCCCTGAAGGCATCAACTGGCCGGAAAACGACGACGGTTTCCCGAGTTTTCGTCTTGAACATCTGACCAAAGCCAACGGCATTGAACATGAAAATGCCCACGACGCGATGGCCGATGTTTACGCCACGATTGCGATGGCAAAACTGGTGAAACAGGCGCAACCGCGTCTGTTCAGCTTCCTGCTTGAGCACCGCAGCAAGCACAAACTCAATACGCTGATTGATATTCCGGCGATGGCGCCGCTGGTGCATGTCTCCGGCATGTTTGGTGCTGCGCGCGGTAATACCGCGTGGGTCGCGCCGCTGGCCTGGCATCCAGAAAACAAAAACGCCGTGATCATGTGCGATCTGGCAGGCGATATGTCCACGCTGTTAGATCTCGACCCCGACCAGATGCGCGAGCGCTTGTACAGCCGCCGCGACAGTTTGCAGGCCGGGCAATCTCCGCTGCCGATCAAACTGGTTCACATCAATAAATGTCCGGTGCTGGCTCCGGCCAAAACGCTGTTACCGGAAAACGCCGAACGTCTGGGCATTGATCGTCAGCGTTGTCTTGAGAATTTACAGTTACTTCGCCAGAACCCGCAGGTGCGTGAAAAAGTGGTGACGATGTTTGCCGAAGCCGAGCCCTTTACGCCCTCAGAAGATGTGGATGCCCGTTTGTACGATGGCTTCTTCAGCGATGCGGATCGCGCCGCAATGCGAATTATCCTGGAGACACGCCCGGAAAACCTTCCGGCGCTGGATCTGACGTTTAATGATTCGCGCATCGAACCGCTGTTGTTCCGTTTCCGCGCACGCAATTACCCCGCAACGCTGACCGATGCCGAGCAAAAGCGCTGGCTCTTGCATCGTCAGACGAAACTCACTGACGAGCGTTTCCAGAATTATGCGTTAGAGCTTGAGGCGCTCTATAACTTGCATGAGGGGGATTCGGAGAAGATCGCATTGCTCGGAGCGCTGTTTGAATATGGGAAGAAACTGGTGGGTTAATTTTTGGGGATTCCCCAAAGGCCCCTTCTGGAATAGTGAAAGTTTCGGTTTTTCAAAAGCAGTGAGTACCCGTCGTTAAAAACTGACCGGGTACATTTCGGTTTCTCACGTGCAGTGATCACTTATTTCGTTGCGCCGAAACCGCCCAAAGGAGGGAAGTGCTTTCACTCCTTTGGATTCCTCCCCGCTTTTTTACTGCGCGCTATCGCTGGCACGACGGACATATCCTGTGGCAATAGTGAATGGCGCAAAATGTCATCGCTACGCGATTCCCGAACTTCAGGATTACTCGGCCTACGGCCTCGCCCTTCGGGCCGTCACTTCGTGACGTTGTCTCCCTCCGCTCGGCTCGAGCCTCTGGTCTCGAACCGTTCATTCGGTGCCATTTTTGATCGCGCCAATCAACATTTCTAAAAGATAAAGAAACGTTTGCCTGTGATTTTAAGATCGTCCGGGCGGTTCAGAAATCTTGCTGAAGGAGCGGCTTCGAGACCTTTGGCTCGAAGACCGGGAGAAGGTACCGCGCAGCGGCAAGATTTCCAGCCTGTCGCAATAGCACCTGAAACATAGTAACAAGCAAAGCGCGCAGTGAAAAAAGCGAGGAGAGTCGAGAGAGGAAAAGCATTTTCCTCTCTCGTCGGTTTCGGCGCGAAACGTTAAATAATCACCGTTCGTGAGAAACCGAAATATTCTCAATCAGATTTGAAAAGTCGCCATTGCAGCGGCCTTTCTGCAAAGAAAGTTTCCTGCCCTTTTCAAAGGGCTATAAATCACGCCTCCGGCGCTATCTCCCCGCTCATCTGCGGTGGCTGTTTCCTGAACGCATTGGTGATGAACGCCAGATACCCCAGACCAATCGCGCCCCAGACTAAGCCCAGCGTCATTGAACTTGCTTCCAGATTCAGCCACAACGCCCCCACAGTCAGCGCCCCAATTACCGGCAGGATCAGGTAGTTGACGTGGTCTTTCAGCGTGCGGTTACGCTTCTCACGGATATAGAACTGGGAAATCACCGACAGGTTCACGAAGGTGAAGGCCACCAGCGCACCGAAGTTAATCAGCGCCGTGGCGGTCACCAGATCAAAGGTCACGGCAGACATCGCCACAACACCGACCAGCAGAACGTTGAACGTCGGGGTACGCCATTTCGGATGCACGTAACCGAACACTTTCTCCGGGAATACGCCGTCACGGCCCATCACGTACAGCAGACGGGAAACGCCCGCGTGCGCGGCCATGCCAGATGCCAGAACGGTGACGCAGCTAAAGCACAGGATGACGGACTGGAAGAATTTACCCGCCACGTACAGCATGATTTCAGGTTGTGACGCGTCGGGATCTTTAAAGCGCGAGATGTCCGGAAAATAAAGCTGCAGGAAGTAAGACACCACAACGAAGATGATGCCGCCAATCAGTGCAGTCAGGAAAATCGCTTTCGGGATGACTTTACCCGCGTTCGGTGTTTCTTCAGACAACGAGCTGATGCCGTCGAAGCCCAGGAACGAGAAGCACAGAATTGTCGCACCGGTGATCATCGGCACCACGTGCGCATTCTCACTGAAGAATGGCTTGGTAGTCGCCAGCGTGCCCATGCCCTCGCCCATGTAAACGCCACGGACCAGCAGCCCCAGGAACACCACCATGATTGCCACCTGCACGACAACAATGATGCTGTTGAGGTTAGCCACCACTTTGATTCCACGCAGGTTGAACGCGGTCATCATCGCGACCAGTGCAGTCACGAAAATCCACGACGGCACGCCCGGGAAGATGGCTTCCAGGTAAATTTTCGCCAGCAGGATGTTGATCATCGGCATGAACAGGTAGTCCAGCAATGATGACCAGCCGACCATAAAGCCGACGTGCGGGCTGATGGCTTTTTGCGCGTAAGTGTAAGCAGAACCGGCAGACGGGAAACGCTGCACCAGTTTGCCGTAGCTCACGGCGGTAAACAGCACGGCGATCAGCGCAAAGATGTACGCCGTCGCGACGTGACCATCGGTCAGGCCGGACACAATGCCGAACGTATCGAAAATGGTCATCGGTTGCAGATAGGCCAGACCCATCATCACAACCTGAACCAGCGTCAGGGTTTTACGCAGTTGTACGCGCTGAGTCGCCGGAGCGGCAGAAGTATTAGCAGACATGGCTCAGTCCTCCCTGAATTGCAGACACCGGGCGTTTAAACGCCTCTGAAAGCAACGTACAGGGAAAACTTCGTGAGTTATTACCAGTAAACGGGGGGTAGATCTTCACATCGCTGATGACGGAGGTGAAGGCTGTGCGAATGTGGCCGCAGCTGAAAGAAGCACCGGCGGGCACCGGTACAGGTTTGAAGTATTGCCCCATGTTACATTTCCTCATAGTGGCGACCGTTGTTAATTTGGGGTCGCACACGAACCTTGTTATCTATCCGGATCTGGGTCCGGCCTCTGTTGAATTAGTTTGGGTACTGCACATACAAAAAAAATAACCGGCGCCTTTAAGCGTCGGTTATCTGCAGTGCTGCGTATTTTGCACAAATCACGCATAAATGACAACATTCAGAGGTGGTGAGTTACAAAATCTTTTCCGATTTTAAACATCTTGCCCGGCCAGCGCCGGTGCAACGCCAGAGATGATGAGGATCAGGCGTTTTTAAGCATCCAGTCGATCTCTGTTTCTGTCACGCGCCGTTCGAACTGCAACAGTTCGTCAGATTTACAGGCGTGATAGACCTGCGAGAAACGTTCGCCGAGGATTTTCTTCAGCGCTGGCTGATCATCAAAATCATACAACGCGTCGCTCTGGCGGATTGGCAGCGGGATCCCTTCCTGCTCCAGACCGTTTCCCGTTACCGGTTCAGGCAGCGGCAAATCGTTATCCAGCCCGTAAAGCATCCCGGCCAGCACGGTGGCGACCACCAAATACGGGTTAGCATCGGCACCGGCCACGCGGTATTCCACACGGTGATCGGCGGTTCCGCTGCACGGCACGCGCAGTGCGACGGTGCGGTTATTGTGCCCCCACGACGCCTGCGTCGGAACATACATGCCCGGCTGGAAGCGGCGGAAAGCGTTCACGTTGGGCGCTAAAACGGCCATCGACGCGGGCATCAGGGCAATCATCCCGGCGAGCGAACGTTGCATCAGCGCGGAATCTTTACCGTTCGCGTCGGCGAACAGATTTTTGCCGTTGTCATCGAGCACGCTGAGATGGATGTGCATCCCGCTGCCCGCATATTCGTCATACGGTTTCGCCATAAAAGTGGCGTCCATTTCATGATTTTCCGCCACCAGCCGCACCAGACGTTTAAGCATCAGGGCATGGTCACAGGCGCGCAGAATATTTTCGCTGTGGTGCAGATTGATTTCGAATTGTCCCGGAGAGGACTCCGCCACCGCGCCATCCGCCGGTAAACCCTGGATGTGCGCCAGACGGTCAATATCACTGAGCACATCGGCAAAGTGATCAAGATTATCGACGGAATAAACCTGCGTATGCAGGCTACGTTCCTGCGTGCCGGGCGTACACGGCGGCTGAATATAGCCTTCCGCGTCCCGCTGCCTGTCGAGCAGATAGAACTCCAGCTCTACCGCTACCACCGGGAATAAGCCCCGCTGGCGCAATGTTTGCCAGATATGGTTCAGCACATTGCGTGGTTCAACGTTAAAGGGAGTGCCATCTTCGTCAAGCATGGTGAGAAGCAGCTGGCCGATGTGTTCGGGGTCAGAAGCCGAAGGCGTTAACGTGCCGGGAACGGGAATACAGGTGCGGTCGGGTTCGCCCAGTTCCTGGCCTAAACCGGCGTCTTCCACAACATTACCGAGAATGTCCATGGCGAAGACCGATGCCGGGAAATAACAGCCTTTTTCGAGTTTGCGCAGGGCGGAGACAGGAATGCGTTTGCCGCGGAAGGAACCATTGAGATCGGTGAGCAGGACGTCGACGTGCAGGGTAAGCGGGTGACGCTCCAGGTATTGAGATACTTCATCCTGGAACGCGCTACTTCGCTCTTCCACCGGCTTAGCAAGGGGCTCATTCTCGCTAATCTCTTTCTTAATATCGTTCATCAGTTCAGTCGTTTGCATAGGTTTTCCGCCATTTGCTGGTTTCCGGCGTCAATGGCACCACCATGATGCCTGCCGGTTATGCGTTACCGTTTCATTGTGCTGTTCAACGCAGTCTTCTCATTAGTCGGGATCCTCACGGGGTGCTCAAAATATAGGCCATATGATTAACCCTAGCTGTAACATTAATTATTTGCAACACCTACAATCACGCAACATATCAGTTTGAAAAGCCATCAGTGCGCTGCTAAATTGTTCAACAGGAGTTCATTATTATTGACAGATAACGACCCTTTGCGTGCGGGGAGGCACGCGCTGGCGACACATTCATCAACTCAAAGAGGCGGTATTATGGGCAATATATTTTCCACGGCATCCGCAGGAAAACAGACAAGCTACAGACCGGTTATTGGGGTTGTGATGTGCGAAAACACGGTGGATGAAAACCCGGCGCTCACCGTCCACGAGAAGTATCTGGACGCTATTTTTAACGCCGACGCCCTGCCCGTTTGCCTGCCACACGAACTGGCGGCACGCGACGGGGCGATAGACCAGATACTGCGTGGTCTGGACGGCATTTTCCTCACCGGCAGCCCGAGCAATATTGAGCCGCATCAGTACGGTGAAGAAGGTGTTGAAGCGCTGGCCGATCCGGGCCGCGACCGTCTGAGTTTGCAGCTAATTCGCGCCACGCTGGATAAAAAGATTCCGCTGTTTGCCGCGTGCCGTGGTTTGCAGGAGCTGGTGGTCGCGACCGGCGGCAGTTTGTACCGCAAGGTGCACGAAGAACCCGGCTTTATGGATCACCGCGAAGACACGTCATTGCCGCATGACGCGCAGTACGATCCCGCGCATCCGGTATTTATCGAACCGGGCGGCTTACTTTCAGAATTATTACCCGACTATCAGCAATTTCAGGTGAATTCCCTGCACGGTCAGGGAGCGAAACGTCTGGGCGCAGAACTGGCTGTCGAAGCCCGTGCGCCGGACAATCTGGTGGAAGCCGTGAGTGTCCGCGGTCACCCGTTTGCGTTGGGTGTGCAGTGGCATCCGGAATGGCACAGCCTGACGGATCCCGTTTCCCGTCAGCTGTTTAACGCTTTTATCGCGGCGTGTCGCAAAGGCCATCAGGCCCGGAGCGCACAAGAGGAATAAAGGGATGAGCGAAGTCAGTCTGGCGCCTGGTCGCCGGCTTTCTGAAATTCGTCAGCAACTGGGCATGTCACAACGTAAAGCCGCCGAGTTGTCTGGCCTGACGCACAGCGCCATCAGTACCATCGAACAGGACAAAGTCAGCCCCGCCGTCAGTACGTTGCAAAAGTTATTGCGGGTTTACGGGCTGTCGTTATCGGAGTTTTTCGCCGAAGAACGCAAAAGTGACGAACCGAGAATCGTCATTAATGCGGCAGATTTGATTGAGATCGGCAGCCGGGGTGTTTCCATGCGAATGGTGCATAACGGCACGCCAAACCACGCGGTCGCCATGCTGCTTGAAACCTATCAACCCGGCAGCACAACGGGCGACAAAATTAAACATCAGGGAGAGGAAGTCGGCACCCTGCTCGAAGGAGAAATCATCTTAACCATCAACGGTCAGAGCTACCCGCTGCGCGCGGGCCAAAGCTATGCCATTAACACCGCGAACCCACACAGTTTCAGTAATAATTCGACGCGGATTTGCAGGATAGTCAGCGCACATACCCCTAATACCTTCTAGTTGTCAGCGTTCTGGGCCTGACGACGGGAACCCAAAGAAGGATGTCATCATGAGTGCTCAAACAGGAAGTCCCCGCGCTGCCGGTGCGCCTCACACCGACAGCTATTACGCAAGTTCTGTCAACGCTCACGCGCCGTGGCCTGAGCTTAATGACAATATTGAGTGCGACGTTTGTATTGTCGGTGCCGGTTATACCGGCATCTCTTCAGCGTTATATCTGTGCGAAGCCGGTTACGACGTGGTGGTGCTGGAAGCCGCGCGCGTCGGCTGGGGCGCCAGCGGGCGCAACGGCGGTCAGGTGGTCAATTCTTACAGCCGCGATATCGATGTGATTGAAGACCGCTATGGCCGCCAGACCGCCGACATGCTCGGCAGCATGATGTTTGAAGGCGCCAATATCATCCGCCAGCGCATTGATCAGTACGCGATTGACTGCGATTACCGCCCCGGCTGTATTTTTGCGGCGCTGAGCACAAGACAGCTCAATAAATTGCGTGACCAGCAAAAACTCTGGAACCGCTACGGCCATACCGAGCTGACGCTGCTCGATGAGAGCGCGGTTCGCCGCGAAATCGCCACCGACCGTTATGTCGGGGGGCTGCTGGATAAAAATGGCGGGCATATTCATCCGCTCAATCTGGTGCTGGGCGAGGCCGAAGCGATACGCCGTCACGGCGGACGCATTTTTGAAGGCTCGGCGGTCACGCGCATCGAGCACGGCGAACCGGCCATCGCGCATACGGCGAAAGGCACGGTCAAAGCGAAATATGTGATTCTGGCGGGCAATGCGTATCTGAGCCAGCAACTTGCACCGCGCCTGACGCGCCTGAGCATGCCGTGCGGTTCGCAGATTGTTGCCACTGAGCCGTTGTCCGATGATATGGCGCTGTCGCTGCTGCCGAATAATTATTGCGTGGAAGACTGTAACTATCTGCTCGACTATTTCCGTCTTACTGCCGATAACCGCATGCTGTACGGCGGTGGCGTGACCTACGGCGGGAAGAATCCGCCGAACATTGATTCGGTGATCCTGCCAAAGCTCAACCGCACGTTCCCGCAGCTCAAAGGTGTGAAGATTGATTACCGCTGGGGCGGCAATTTCCTGCTAACACTCTCCCGCCTGCCGCAGTTCGGGCGGCTGGAAAAGAATATTTACTATATGCAGGGCGACAGCGGCCACGGCGTGACGCTCACGCATCTGGCCGGAAAGCTGATTACCGAAGTGCTGCGCGGCGATGCGGAACGTTTTGACGCATTTGCCCGCCTGCCGCACATGCCGTTCTTCGGTGGCCGCAACCTCCAGGTGCCGTTTACCATGCTCGGCGCTGCTTATTATTCACTGCGCGACCGGCTTGGGGTTTAACCGGCTACAGCCCCTTCCCCGCAGGTGCCCTGCGGGGGCTTACCCTTTTCCGGCGACCGGAAATTCGTTATCCGTACTGACTTCGGGCAACTCATTCAGATCGGGCAGGATCCCTTGCGAAATGTAATCTTTTGCTGCGATCGCCTGTTCAGTACCGCCAGCATCGCGGATAACCACATGTTTTATCGCGCCGTCTTTCAGCACCTCACGGCGTACACCGGTATATTCACTCATGTTTAGTTCCTATTGTGTTCACTACTCATGGACATTGCTCATCTTTAAGCATAGTTTTTTATTCTTAAGTGCAACTAATAAAAATCCTAAATGACCTCAGCAAGACGCTCATGTTCCTGATAAATTAGACCTGTTGTCATTGATGACTCAACCGCACTTCCCCCGCGCCCTTAAAGCTTTACAAGGAGATCTCTCTTGGACGCCAGCACGATTAATACCCTTTTCTTTATTGGCGCCCTGTTAGTTGCAGCGAGCATTTTGCTCAGTTCGTTCTCTTCGAAGCTCGGTATCCCTATTTTGGTCATTTTCCTGGCGATCGGCATGCTGGCCGGCGTCGACGGGATCGGTGGCATTGCCTTTGATAATTATCCGGCCGCGTATCTGGTCAGTAACCTGGCGCTGGCGGTGATTTTGCTCGATGGCGGAATGCGCACCCGCGCCTCCTCCTTTCGCGTTGCCCTCTGGCCCGCGCTATCGCTGGCAACAGTCGGTGTGCTGATTACCGCCGGGCTGACCGGGCTGGCGGCCGCCTGGCTGTTCCACATCAATCTGATGCAGGGTTTACTGATTGGCGCGATTATCGGCTCCACCGATGCGGCGGCGGTGTTTTCGCTGATCGGCGGAAAAGGCCTGAACGAACGCGTCAGCGCCACCTTAGAAATTGAATCCGGCAGCAATGACCCGATGGCTGTCTTCCTGACCATCACACTTATCGACATGATTTCCAAAGGTGAACACGGGCTGAGCCTGATGTTTGTCGTGGACGTCGTGCGCCAGTTTGGCCTCGGCATTGTGTTTGGCGTTGGCGGCGGCTGGCTGCTGCATAAACTCATCAACAAGATTACGCTGGCGGCCGGGCTCTATCCGTTGCTGGCGTTCAGCGGCGGCTTGCTGGTTTATGCGGCCACCATGGCGCTGGAAGGCAGCGGCATTCTGGCGGTCTATCTGTGCGGCCTGATGCTGGGCAATATGCCGGTCCGCAACCGTCACGGCATTTTGCAGACCTTCGACGGGCTGGCGTGGCTGAGCCAGATCGGGATGTTCCTGGTACTTGGCCTGTTGCTGACGCCGAGCGACTTGCTGCCTATCGCCCTCGCAGCGCTGGCGCTTTCCCTGTGGATGATCCTGCTGGCCCGCCCGCTGTCGGTGTTTGTCAGCCTGATCCCGTTCAAAAACTTCACCCTGCGCGAGCGTTTCTTTATCTCATGGGTCGGCCTGCGCGGCGCGGTGCCGATCATTCTGGCGGTTTTCCCGATGATGGCTGGCCTGCCGAACGCCACGCTGTATTTCAATGTCGCGTTCTTTATCGTGCTCGTGTCGCTGTTGCTTCAGGGCACATCTCTGGGTTATGCGGCCAAAAAAGCCAAAGTGCTGGTGCCACCGCAGCCGACGCCGATTTCCCGCGTCGGGCTGGATATCGACGTTTATAACGACTGGGAACAGTTTGTGTATCAGCTCGGCTCCGACAAATGGTGCGTCGGCGCGGCTCTGCGTGACCTGCAAATGCCGCAGGCGACGCGGATTGCGGCCCTGTTCCGCGGTAAGGAAATGTTGCATCCGACCGGCAGCACCCGGCTCAAGGAAGGCGATATTTTGTGCGTCATCGGTCAGGAAAAGGATTTGCCGGAACTGGGTAAATTGTTCAGCGACAGCAATAAAGTCGTGCTCGACGATCGTTTCTTCGGGGATTTCATTTTGCAGGCCGATGCGCCGCTGGATGCGATTTCCCAACTGTATGGCCTGAACCTGGAAGATTCCGTTGACCAGTCACAAACGCTGGGACACTTTGTTATCCGCCTGCTGGGTGGCGAACCGGTCATCGGTGACCATATCGAATGGGACGGGCTGACGTGGACGATTGCAGAAATGGACGGGAATCAGGTGAGTAAAGTCGGTGTGAGGATTGTGACAGAGAAAGCCTGAGAATGAGGCTTCTCCCCCTTAGCCGGAGGAGAAGCCAGACCCTATTACTGACCCGCCTGCGGATCTTTGTCGTAGTCTGAACAAGACTGATAGCCTTTATTCATGACATGACCGGTATCGTTGAAGCTGACGAAGTAAGTCTGCGCTTTACCATCACGCGGGGCGACAGCGTAAGTCTGACAAGTCCCTTTCGCGTGCACCAGCGTCGCTTCCGTTGACGGTGGCCCTGCAATAGCACGAACCTGAGATTTGGTCATGCCGACTTTAACGTCGCTGACGACAGGTTCTTTCACGTAACTCGCTGCACGATCGTAAGTCTGACACCCTGCCAGTACAGAAACTGCTGTAGCAACCATAATTAACATTTTCTTATTCATAACATCTCCTCCTGAGGTCTTTTTTGTATTGTTAAGACTAGAAGAGATGGCCGATATAGCCAGCCAATATGACTTATATTTGTTGATTGCTACAGTTTTTAAGTTTTTTCTGATAACTGTAGTGGCGAATTTAACCGTTTTCCGGCGGGCAAAAAAATGGCGCGTAAAAAGAGGCCAGCCCGCCATTTATGATCTATACATGAATGATGTAAGTCTTTGATTGCGCGACAAGGAGCTATTCCTGATGCATTTGGACCGACGCCGGTTTGTGACTTTGCTGGGTTTGATGGCCCTGTTGCCGATCCCCCGTTTAGGCTTTGCGGATCCCAGAGAGGTCGCGATGGACACATTGCTGATTGATAAACCCGATGGCGGCGTACCCAATAATTCCTTACCGGTACTGATTTATCATCGCGTGATCCCACCCGATGCCGTCGATAACGCCGATTATCTTGAACACCTTTTCCGCTCCAACGGCTGGCCGCCGCAGTGGCGTTATCCGGTTTATACATTCACGCATTTCCACTCAAATACGCATGAAGCGCTGGGCGTTTTTTCCGGCACGGCCAAGCTGCAACTCGGCGGCGAACACGGCAAGATTATTGACGTGAAAGTCGGCGATGTCCTGTTACTTCCCGCCGGTATCGGCCATAAACAGATTTCCGCCGACGAGGATTTTATGCTGGTCGGCGCTTATCCACCGGACATTAAAGCCGATTTGTGTCATGACGAACTGCCGCTGCTGGCCGCACGCACTAAGGCGGTCAAAGCCGTGCCGCTGCCGGCGACCGATCCGGTCACCGGGCACAGCGAAGGCAGCATGCTGGTCTGGCATAAAAGCTAATCTTTACTTACGCCGCTGCCAGCCCGAAACGCGCCACCGCCCTTTCCAGCCGCTGTGACTGGTCGAGTAATTGCTGGGAAGATGCCGCCGCGTGATCGGCCAGTTTGCCGTTTTGCAGCGTCACATGGTTGAGCGCGGTGATCCGTTCGGAGACATCGTGAACACTTTGCCCCTGATACAACGTCGCTTCTGAAATTTCATTCACCAGCGCGCTCAGACCGTTGAAGATGTTGATAATCTCCTCCAGGCTCTGGCTCAGAACGCTGACAGACGCCGATCCGCGTCCGATTTGCTCTACGGAATCGTCAATCAGCTGATGAATGCCGCGTGTGGAATGGCTGCTTTTTGCGCCAGCAGGCCGATTTCTTTTGCCACCACCGCAAAGCCGCGCCCGTGCTGCCCGGCATGCGCTGCTTCGATGGCCGCATTCAGCGCAAGAATGTTGGTCTGGAACGCCACGCTGTCGATCATCGACACGATGCTACTCATTTCCGTCGACTGGCTGACAATCTCTTTCATCGCCGTGTCCACCTGCCCCATGACTTCGCCGCCGCGCGTCGCCACGCCTTTTGCCTGTTCGGCGCGTTTACTGGCCTGCTGCGCGTGCAGGGCATTTTCTTTGACCCGCTCATTCAGATGGGTGATGTGTTCGGTCGCCGCTTTCAGTTCTTCGCTCTGAATGGCCGCCTGCGCGGAAAGTTCTTCATTACCTTTCGCCATCTGGTTGATGTTAAGCATGATGTGCGAGGACGCATCGCGCACTTCACTGACCAGCTTTTGCAGGCCGCGCTGCATGTTGCGCAGGCTTACGCCCAGTTCGCGCATTTCAATCACACGCGAATGATCGTCTTCGACGTCGCGGGATAAATCCCCGGCGGCCAGCACGCTGATATGCCCGATCATCCGTTGCAGCGGGCGGATTATCCAGGCCGTGACGCCGCGCCAGACCAGAACGGCGATCACCGCCAGAATGACCAGCGCGCCCATAAATAAGGTTTTTGCCTGCGTCAGCGAGCTGAGCAAACGGTCGCTGAGCGACACCGCCGTGTGTTCATTGACCTCCAGATAGGCGTAATACTTCTGGCTGAAATCATCCTGAAATGCCTGAATCGGTACTTCAAAGAAGGAATCAATGGTGTTGTTTTTTTGCAGACCGTCCGACTGTTCGCGCAGCCCGTCAAAGAACATCTGGTAGCTGGCTTTAAGCTCGGCGGTGGCTTTGTCGGCGTTCTTCGTCATGCCGTCGAAACGGGCAAACGCTTTTTGCGAGGCGGTCAGGGAATCCAGCGACTCCTGCATCAGGCTGTGCCAGCTGCCGTCAGAACCGGTTTCTTTATCCTGCATGTAATAAATGCCTGCGCGGTTGAGTTTGTCACTGGCCATCAGCAGTTCCATGCGGGCTTTATCCATCACCGCCTGTTGCTGACGCAGGTTTTCCGTCGCAATAACGTTATTGCGCGCGTCCTGAAGAATGTTGGTGAGCACAACGGTGGAGAAAATCTGTAAAGCAGAAAACAGGGCGATAACACAAATTACCCCGAAAAGTATTCCCCGCGGACGCTTTGTGAAAACAGATCGAAATAATCTGTTGAAAGGTATTTTACCAATACGTGAATGAGAAGTTAATATCATGATTATTCTGCATTATTTGGATAAGAGGCAGAATTTTACGCGCAGGAAATGACAGAAATATTTCAGGAAACCGCAGGACGCGGTTCCCCTGAATGGAAGAGCATGAATAGCTTCAGCGGAGCGAACGCTGCATCACGGTGACCTGTTCATTATCGACTTCGCGGTTTTCCACTTCCTGCCAGCCAAGACGCCCGTACAGCCCCTGCTGATCCGGCGTGTACAGCCAGAGCGTTTCCAGCCCGGCATCGCGCGAGCGGCTGATACAGGCTTTAACCAGCGCCGTACCAATCCCTTTTCCGCGCAGATGACGCGGCGTAAACACTTCGCCCAGCCAGTATTTGCGTTCCGCGACATCGCTGAGTTCGTAACGCATCACGCCCGCCGTGCCCACAACCTGGTCATTTTCATCAAGCGCAATCAGCACACACTGGCGTCCGCGACTGTTCATCCGCTGTATAAGCCGCTGGCGGATATACTCTTTCTGGGCCCAGTGAGGAAAGTCAGACCATTCACCGTGAAGGTATTCGGTCACGACGTCCAGATACTGAGGAACGTCGGCCAGGCTGACAATTTTTAAGGTGCTGTTAGCGGTGGAAGATGAAATCTGAGTCATGGAAAAACCGTTTTAAACAAACAAGGGGAACCAATCTGTCGATTCCCCTTGTTTGTGTCAAGCGCCCTGAGTGCTTCCCTGTTGTTTAGGGAAGATCCACACATGTTGCTCCGGCAAAGACAGATGACAATGCTGCGGATCGCGTACATCAGCGCCGTACGCACGGATCACAAAATCATCGCCGGACGTGCGGAACAGATACTCCCAGCGGTCGCCGAGATACATGCTGGTGAGCAGCGGTAATTCCAGCTGATTATCGCCCGGCCCCTCCGCCAGCACCACGCGCTCAACGCGGATCACCGCCGTGCCTTCCTGACCGGCTTGCACGCCGTCGCCCGCCTGCCCCCACAGCGTCCAGCCGCTGCCTTCGATCCGCGCTTTGCCGTCGCGGACTTCAGTGATTTTCCCGTGCAGGCGGTTATTGCTGCCCATAAATTCCGCGGTAAACAAGGTTTTTGGCGAACCGTACATTTCCTGCGGCGTACCCTGTTGCTCAATTTTGCCGTTATTGAGCAGCAGAATGCGGTCGGAAATTGCCATCGCTTCGTTCTGATCGTGCGTGACCATCAGCGCCGACAGCCCCAGCTTGATGATCAGCTCACGCAGGAAGACGCGGGCTTCTTCGCGAAGTTTGGCATCCAGGTTGGAGAGCGGCTCATCGAGCAAAATCACCGGCGGGTTGTAGACCAGCGCCCGGCCAATCGCCACGCGTTGCTGCTGTCCGCCGGAAAGCTGATGCGGATGGCGTTTGCCCAGATGCCCCAGCCCGAGCTGATTCAGCACATCCTGCACGCGCTGAGTGATTTCACCCGCTGCGATTTTGCGCAGTTTCAGCGGATACGCCACGTTCTCGAACACGGTTTTATGCGGCCACAGCGCATAAGACTGGAAGACCAGCCCGAGGTTGCGCTCTTCCGCAGGAATTTCGCTGCGCGGCGTGCCGTCGTAGACTTTGTTTTTGCCGATGATAATGGTGCCCTGCGTCGGCTTTTCCAGCCCGGCGACGGCGCGCAATAACGTGGTTTTGCCACTGCCGGAAGGCCCGAGCAACGACACCACTTCCCCGCGCTTGAGATCCATCGACACGCCTTTGAGCACCGGGTTGTCGCCGTAGGTTAAGTGCAGATTCTCGACCGATAATTCAATCATGTAATTTGACTCCAAAACGAAGGGCAATACCCAGACCTAACACCACCAGCAGGATGTTAATAAAGGAGAGCGCGGCAACGATGTCTATCGCACCCGCCGCCCACAGGGAAACCAGCATTGAGCCGATGGTTTCTGTACCCGGCGATAAGAGGTACACACCGGTGGAATATTCGCGCTCGAAAATCAGGAACATCAGCAACCACGAGCCAATCAGGCCGTAGCGCGACAACGGGATAGTGACGTGGCGGGTAATCTGCCCGCGCGTTGCGCCGGTGCTGCGCGCCGCTTCTTCCAGTTCAGGGCCGACCTGCAACAGCGTGGAGGAGATCAGCCGCAGACCGTACGCCATCCACACCACGGTGTAGGCCAGCCAGACGCTGAAAATGGTACTGCGCAGGGAACGCAGCCAGACCACCAGGTTGTCGCGCAGCCATTGCGACCACGGCATCCCGGAAAGCCAGCCGGATTTGAGCGCGTTATCCAGCCACATTGGCAGGAACAGAAATACCCACAAAAATGCCAGACCGGCCAGCAAGCCCGGCACCGCACGCGGTACCAGTACACTGTAATCGAGGAAACGCGTGACGCCGTCCGGTTTGCGGTGCATCGCAATGCCGATAAACAGATAACAGGCCACCGCCAGCGCACCACCGATGACACCAATTGCCATCGAGTTGACGATCGCGCGCAGCAGGTTCGGCTGTTCCCAGATCGTGCGGAAGGTGTTGAACGACAGCTCATCCCACAGGGAAACACCGACGCCCCAGTTAGAAATAAACGCGCGAAGCATCACGCCGAGCAGCGGCACACCAATTGTGACGGTCAGCCAGAACGCCACCACCGCACCGGCCACCCAGCGCCATTTCCCGAGCGGCAACGCCCGCGCCTGAGAGGCTTTGCCTTTGACGGTCACGAAGCGGTTCGCCGTTCGCATCAGGCGGCGCTGCAACATCACCAGCGGAATGGTGATACAAATCAGCACCACCGCGACGGCGGCCATCAGATGATAAGACGGCGTCCCGAGTTTGTTGGTCAGCTGATACAGGTAAGTTGCCAGCACCATGTTGCCTTCCGGGTCGCCGAGAACCAGCATCAGCCCAAAGACTTCCAGCCCGAGGAAAAACAGCAATACGGTGGCGTATAAAATGGAAGGACGCACCATCGGCAGACTGACGGCGGTCATGACCTGAAGCGGCGAGGCACCGGCGGTTCGCGCGGCTTCTTCCACATCTGAACCCACGCTGCGCAGCGCCGAGGAGATGTACAGATAAGCGTGCGGAACGTGCGTCAGCCCGGCAATCACCACGATGCTCGACATGTCGTAGATGTTCCACGGCACAAACCCGATCAGCGACTGCGCCCACAGCGAGAAGAACCCGACCGGCCCGGCGGCGACGACGTAACCGAAACCTAATACCATCGGCGAGACGAAAATCGGCACCAGGATCAGCGGTTCAATCACGCGGCGGCCCGGCAAATCGGTGCGCACCATCAGGAACGCCAGAATACCGCCCAGCGGAATGGCGATCACCACCAGCCCGAAGGCCAGAATAAAGCCGCTTCTCAGCGCCTTATAAAAATCCGGATCGGTGAAAATGAATCCGAAAGACTCGAGGCTCCACTCTTTTGACGGGGAAAAGAACGGAGCGGAGAGAAAACTTTGTATCACGATGAACGACAACGGAATGTAGATAACCAGCGCGGTTATCAGCACCACAATGCCACGCGGCAAGCTTTGCCACTTTCTGCGCAATGCATTCATGTTACTTCCCTTCGGTTAGGAACCCTGAACAGCGAAATCAGGTAAGAGAACAGGAGGCGCGGACGCCTCCGTGAGTCTTATTTTTGTGCTGCGGCGCGCCACTCTTTGATGTAATCCAGACGCTTTTTCTGTTGCAGGTATTCGAGCAGGGTTTCATCGACCGGGATTGGCTTGAGCGCATTGCCTAGCAGTTTGGTCAGGCCGTCGATGTCGTTTTTACCTTCGATATCGTTGCGGATTGACGGAATGTCGGCCTGATTTGCCAGAATGGTTTGCCCTTTTTCAGACAACACGTAGTCCAGCCACAGTTTGGCGGCGTTGTCATTTTTGGCCTGCTGGCTGATGAAGGAAACGCGCGAAAGCACCAGGGTGTAATCCTTCGGATAGGAAATGCCGAGCGACGGATCGGTTTTGGCGCGGGCTTCGGCGTAGGAACCGAGAATGTTAAAACCAATCAGGTTTTCACCGGAAGACACCCTTTCCATCATGGTGCCGGTGGAAGACTGCACTGCTAAACCGCCTTTGGCGACGTCAGCCAGCGTTTTGAAATAGTTCGGATCGGCTTTGAAATCCTGCACGGAAAGCATGAAGCCAAGACCGGATTTCTCGATATCGTAAGTGGTGACCTTTTTGTTGAACTTCTCGGTCTGGCTGGCGATGAGTTTTGCCAGCGCGGCGTGGGAATCCGGTACATCACCGGCCGGGATCAGGCGTTTGTTATAAATAAACACCACCGGTTCATAGGTCGTGCCGTAGGCTTTGTCTTTCCACACCGCCCATTTCGGCAACTGGCCTTGTTCAGGCGATTTGTATTCCTGCGCGTAATCAGTCGCCAGCTTCAGCGCGGTGTCCATGGAAGAGCTCCAGACCACGTCACCGCTGGTGCCGCCCGCCGCCTGTTCGCTGATATAACGGTTGTACAGCTCGGTGCTGTTCATGTCGTTATATTCCACTTTAATGCCCGGATAAGTGGCCTCAAAACCCTGGATCAGCGGGCCGGCAGCTTTGGTGTCGGTGGTGGAATACACCACCACTTTGCCTTCTTTGGTCGCGGCATCGACGACTTTTTGGTAATCCGCAGGATAGCCCTGCGGCAGGGCAGACATTGCGGAGGAAGACATCAGTACAGAAGCAGCAATCAGAGACAGACGTAATTTTTTAGACATTATTGTTAACCTCTAGTTACATTTGAGAAACTAAAAATCAACATAACGCATAACGTCAGACAGGCAATGAGGGATTGTTTTTATCTTCCCGATTTGTGAGTCGGGGCGTTTTTTAGGCAATTAACACCATAAAAACCACGGCGAGACGTTAAAATCAGGCTGCAAACGCAGCCTGATTTGCGTGAGGAATTAATCAAAGTATCCGGCGGTATCGATATCCTTCAGCAAGCCCTGATGCTCGGGTTTCCAGCCTAAAACCCTGCGGGTCAGTTCGCTGGACGTCGGATTACTCAGCCCCGCGAAGTGGGTAAACCAGCCAAAATGCGCCGCGGCGGCTTCTGCCGTTTTGCTTTCCACCGGAATATTCAGGTGTCTGCCGATCATTTCTGCAATCTCGCGGAACGGCACGCCTTCCTCGGCATTCGCATGATAAACCGCATTATGCGCGCCCTTTTCCAGCGCCAGCCGGAACACTTTCGCCGCGTCCAGCCGGTGAACCGCAGGCCAGACATTTTTGCCTTCGCCAATGTACACCGACACGCCTTTTTCCCGCGCCATCGCAATGATCATCGGCACAAAACCGTGGTCACCCGCGCCATGCACGGACGGCGGCAGGCGCACCAGCGAAACCCGCACGCCCTGTTCTGCCAGCGCGGCGACGGCCAGATCGGACGCCACGCGCGGATTTCCGCCCTGCGGATCCGGCAAATCCTTTTCCGTCACCCGCTGGCCGTTATTCACCAGCGCCGTGCCGGACGTCACGATCAGCGGTTTTTCCGTTCCCGCCAGCGCCTCTCCCAGCGCGCCTATTGCCAGCCGGTCTTTTTCGCAGTTCTCAATAAATTTAGAAAAATCATGAATGAACGCAGTGTGGATCACGCCGTCGGACTGCGCCGCGCCTGCTTTCAGGCTTTGCAGATCTTCAATACTGCCGCGAATCACACCGGCTCCGGCCCCTTTCAGCGCCTGCGCTGACGCGTCCGAACGGGCCAGCCCGAGCACCTGATGGCCCGCGCGCAGCAATTCCTCCACGACCACAGAACCGACAAAACCTGTTGCTCCTGTTACAAATACACGCATGGCAATTTCCTCTGTGTTCTCTGAAAAAATGAAAGACTACGCCATGAAATATAGGGGCTGGAGAAAAGACGATCTATGCGCTAATGTCCGTAATATCTTTGTAATCGTCCGGAGTCGTTGATGGATCCACTTTCTGATGTGTTGTCGCTGCTCAAACCACGCAGCTATATGTCCAAAGGTTTTGAAGCCGGTGGAGACTGGTCCGTGCAATTTCCGTCTCATTATCAGTCAATTAAATGCAATGCGATTATTACCGGCGAATGCTGGCTGGCCGTCGAATCGGTGCCTGAACCGGTCCATCTTAAAGCCGGAGACTGTTTCGTGTTGCCCAGCGGCCGCCCTTTCCGGCTTGCCAGCGATCTGAGTATTTCACCGGTCGATGCAGGGCCGATTTTTGAACAGGCGCGCGGCGGCGGCACGGTGTCGTGTAATGGCGGCAAAGATTTCTTCCTGACCGGCAGCCGTTTTGCCGTCAGCGGAGCCAACGCCCCGACCCTGCTGGCGATGCTGCCGCCGGTTGTGCATATCTCAAAAGAATCCGACAAAGACAGTTTGCGCTGGGCGGTGGAACAGATGATGCAGGAACTGCGCGACGAACGCCCCGGCGGTTTGCTTATCGCGCAGCATATGGCGCACATGATGCTGGTGCAGGCGCTGCGGATGCACGTCGATAACGCGCCAGAACGCGGGGCCAGCGGATGGTTTGCCGCACTGGCGGATAAGCAATTAGCGAAAGCACTGAACGCGATGCATGAAAATCCCGCGCACCGGTGGACGGTTCAGACGCTGGCAGAACGCGCAGGCATGTCGCGCTCGGTCTTCTCACTGAAATTTAAACAGGCCGTCGGCAGCGCGCCGCTGGAATATCTGACGCGCTGGCGCATGTTGCTGGCCGGAGACCGGCTGGCAAACGGCAACGAGCCGGTTTCCAGCGTGGCATTGTCATTGGGTTATGAATCAGAAAGTGCATTCAGCACGGCGTTTAAACGGACGCTCGGCTGTTCGCCACGGCAATACGGGCAGATAGAAGCGGGCGAAGAAAATACAGCCATTGCGGAGTGAGACGAATTTCAGACACAAAAAAAGCCGCTAATTGCTTAGCAGCTTCAATGTGTTGTTTATGGCGGAGGAGGAGAGATTCGAACTCTCGAATGGTTTCCCATCGCCGGTTTTCAAGACCGGTGCCTTCAGCCGCTCGGCCACCCCTCCGTAAACAACAAGCACTTCGCGACGTCAGTCGTTCAGTACGGGGCGTAGTATACAAGACCGGAAAAAAGATGCAAACATTATTTTCAGTCTACTTTGTTGATTTAATGAGCATTTAAATCAGCTTCACAAATTTCAGAGACAAAAAAAGCCGCTAATTTCTTAGCAGCTTTCTTGTGTTGTATATGGCGGAGGAGAAGAGATTCGAACTCTTGAATGGTTTCCCATCGCCGGTTTTCAAGACCGGTGCCTTCAGCCGCTCGGCCACCCCTCCGCAACGAAGCGAACTATAAACATAGCCGATCGGGTTGTAAAGCCTGATTACATTCAATTGCCTGAAAAACAGGCATTCGGTTCTTAAGCGGCGATTTAAGCATCATTACGGCGATTTTGGCATCAGGAAACCCCGCCTGGCGGCGCTTAGAGAGGTAAAGAAGGGTAAAACGTCTTTAATGACGTCACGCAACTACTTACACTCCAGTCTGACTGTATTTTCACCGACTCCAACGTTTTGTTAAAAGTGAGAATTTTATTATGGATCGTTACGCTGCCTCTACGTCATCACGCGCAGGCTCGTTGTTAAGCACACACCGGGAGTTGCGTAATACTTATTTCCTGTTAGCACTGACGCTCGGCGTTTCGGCGATTACTGCGACGGCGAGTACAGTTCTCCGCTTACCTGCACCAGGCTTCCTGCTGACTATCGTCGGTTTCTATGGCCTGATGTTCCTGACTTACCGCACGGCGAACAGTCCGGCGGGTATTTTATCAGCCTTCGCGCTGACCGGTTTCATGGGCTACACGCTCGGACCGTTGCTGAGTTCCCTGCTTTCCGTGGGTGCCGGTGACATTATTATGCTGGCGCTTGGCGGTACGGCTCTGGTCTTCTTCTGTTGTTCGGCTTACGTGCTGACAACGCGAAAAGACATGTCGTTCCTGTCGGGCATGATGATGGCGGGCTTTGTTGTGCTGCTGGTGGCGGTGATCGCGAACCTGTTCCTGCAAATTCCGGCGCTGTCACTGGCGATCAGTTGCCTGTTTATTCTGTTCTCAGCGGGCGCGATCCTGTGGGAGACCAGTAATATTATTCACGGCGGCGAAACCAACTATATTCGCGCCACGGTCAGCCTGTATGTGTCGCTCTACAACGTGTTTGTCAGCCTGCTGAGCATTCTCGGGATGTCATCACGTAACTGATTAAACACGTAATTCGTTCCAGCCCCGCCACCGTGCGGGGCTTTTTATTTTGTCAGACGGGGCTTTTTGCTAAACTGTCGGCTGCATTTTTACAGGTCAGAGGTTGTATGCTGGAATTCGACGGTCAGGTAATAGAAACCGACGCTCAGGGTTACCTGAAAAACAGTAATGACTGGCAGGAAGGCATGGCACCGCTGCTGGCAGAAGAAGAAGGCATTCAGCTTACCGATGCGCACTGGGAAGTGGTGCGTTTTGTGCGCGGGTTTTATCTCGAATTCAATACATCACCGGCCGTGCGCATGCTGGTGAAAGCGATGGCACAGAAATACGGTGAAGAGAAAGGCAACAGCCGCTATCTGTTCAGGCTGTTCCCGAAAGGCCCGGCCAAACAGGCGACAAAAATCGCAGGCCTGCCAAAACCGGTAAAATGCCTGTAATGCTTCAGTATTTGATTTTGAAATCGGTGTAATGACCGGGAGCGGCGGGCTCACACAGCACGCGATCAACCCGCGCATGTTTCGGGCCGCCCTGTTTCAGCCAGGCTAGCAGATGATCCACTTTCTCCTGTTCGCCGCACGCCACCACCTCGACGCTGCCGTCCTCAAGATTTTTTGCATAACCGGTCAGCCCTAACCCGGTAGCCTGATGTTGTGTCGCAAAACGAAAACCGACCCCCTGCACCCTGCCGTAGACATAGGCGGCTATACTGACTTTTGCCATAATATTTCTCTCCGTTAGCGGTATGGTTCGTTGCAATTTCACCTGCATGACCGGACAATGTCGCTCTTTTTTGTCTCCGAACCGACAGAACCTAATTTTATGACTGCACGTTTAATTCTGGCCAAAGGCCGCGAAAAATCACTTTTACGCCGCCACCCATGGGTGTTTTCCGGCGCTGTTCAGCGCCTCGAGGGTAAAGCCAATTCCGGCGACACTATTGATATTGTAGACAGTCAGGGGAAATGGCTGGCGCGCGGTGCTTATTCGCCGTCATCCCAGATCCGTGCCCGTGTCTGGACTTTTAAACAAGATGAAGACATCGATATTGATTTTTTCATCCGCCGTTTACAGCAGGCGCAAAGCTGGCGTGATTATATCGCCAAACGTGACGGGCTGGACGGCTACCGTCTGATTGCCGGTGAATCCGACTGTCTGCCGGGCATCACCATTGACCGTTTCCAGAATTTCCTGGTGCTGCAATTGCTATCTGCTGGTGCAGAATACCAGCGCGCACCTCTGATTGCCGCGCTGCAACACTGCTATCCGGAATGCGCCATCTGGGATCGTTCCGACGTTGCGGTGCGTAAAAAAGAAGGCCTGGAGCTGGTTCAGGGTCACGTCGTCGGTGAAGAACCCCCTGCCCTGCTGCCGATTCAGGAACACGGTATGAGCCTGCTGGTTGATATCAAAGAAGGCCATAAAACCGGCTTCTATCTTGATCAGCGCGACAGCCGCTTTGCTGCACGCAGCTACGCAGCTGGCCGCAATGTGCTGAACTGTTTCTCCTACACCGGCGCGTTCGCCGTGTCTGCGCTGATGGGCGGCTGCACCAAAGTCACTAACGTAGATACCTCTCAGGCCGCGCTTGACGTTGCGCGTCAGAACGTTGAGCTGAACAAACTGGATCTATCGAAAGCCGAATTCGTCCGCGAAGACGTTTTCCAGCTGCTGCGTAAATACCGCACGGAAGGCCAGCAGTTCGACATGATTGTGATGGATCCGCCGAAATTTGTTGAGAACAAAAACCAGCTGGCAAGCGCCTGTCGTGGTTATAAAGATATTAATATGCTGGCGATTCAGTTGCTGCGTCCGGGCGGAATTCTGCTGAGCTTCTCCTGTTCCGGTCTGCTGCCAACCGATTTGTTCCAGAAAATCCTCGCTGACGCCGCACTGGATGCCGGCCGGGAAATTCAGTTCGTGGAGCAGTTCCGTCAGGCTGCCGATCACCCGGTGACCGGCGCGTATCCTGAAGGTTTGTACCTGAAGGGCTTCGCCTGTCTGGTGATGAATTAATCCGATGATCACGACGTGCTGTTCCGGCAGCGCGTCGCAGAATTTTTAGCAGATTAAGCGGTCAAAACTTGAAATAGCACATTTTATCTCCATATAGAGATTAATGATGATTTTGGGAGATGACTATGATTGCCAGCAAATACGGTATCGGCCAGCAGGTTCGCCACAGACTGTTAGGCTATTTAGGCGTGGTAATTGATGTCGACGCTGAATATTCACTCGAAAAACCCGGCGTCGATGACGTCGCCGCTGACGATTCAATGCGTGCCGCGCCCTGGTATCACGTGGTAATGGAAGATGAAGAAGGCCAGCCGGTACACACGTATCTGGCAGAAATTCAGATTGATCATGAAGCTGCCCGCTCGCACCCGGAACAAACGTCTCTGGATGACCTGGCCGCTTCTATCCGCAGTCAGTTACAGGCACCGCGTCTGCGCAACTGATTATCCCGCGCCCGCATAATGAAAAACCGGCTATTTTTGGCCGGTTTTTTTTCGTCTAATCACTGCCTGCGGCGGTTACTTTTCCATACCCAGCCGCGGGATTTCAATTTTCGGACAGCGATCCATCACCACTTTCAGCCCGCCATCTTTTGCCAGCACAGCGGCCTGTTCGTTGATCACGCCCAGTTGCAGCCACAGCACTTTTGCTTTAATTGCGATGGCTTCCTGCGCTACACCGTAAGCGGCTTCCGCGTTACGGAAAACATCGACCATATCCACCGGTTCTGCGATTTCAGCCAGCGATCCCACCGCTTTTTGCCCCAGCAGTTCCTGCCCTGCCAGTTTCGGACTGACCGGAATAACCTTATATCCCTGAGAAAGCAGATAAGCCATGACGCCATAACTCGGGCGGCCAGGATTGTCGCTGGCGCCCACCAGAGCGATCGTTTTTACGTCCTCAAGAATTTTGCGAATATCATTGTCTTGCACGGGGTTATCTCCTTTTGACCTGTATCCGCTAAGTGTAACGCAGCCTGACAGTTTCGACAGGGCCCGGCGCAAAAAGGATCGGTGTGCAGAATTGCCTTATGTGAAATTAAAACATTTTGTAAAACTTTGACACACAATCACCATTACTGAATAATGGAGGATGAGCAATGGTGTGTCTGAGGAGAGAAGAATGAAAGTCTGTCGTGCGCTGGTCGCATTAGCGAGCTTCAGCCTGATGGCGTCAGCTTCTGCGACCTCACTCAAACTATCTGCGGATGTGGATGTGCTGGTTATCGACGGCAAACAGATGTCTGGCGCTATTCTGAAAGGCGCGGACAGCCTTGAGCTGGATGGCGGGCAGCATCAGATTTTGTTTCAGGTCAGCAAGAATCTGCACCCTGCTGCTGCGCAAAACGCGCAGATTTATCACTCTCCGGCATTGATCGTCACATTCAATGCCAAAGGAAGTCGCTCGGTTTCTTTCATCCTGCCTTCACTGAGTAATGAAAAAGACACCGCCCAGTTCAGTCAGCAAATGAATTATCAGCTGGTGGATGATCAGGGAAAAACTCTGGTAACCCAACGCGATGTCCTGAGCCTGTTTACCCCGGGTAATACGGCTGCCGCTGAAAAGCTCATGATGACGTATAACTTATCCGGTGCACGCGCTGCCGTACCTTCTTTTGCCCGAGGTAATACCGACAGAAAATCAGCGCTGGCAAGTGATGTTCCTTCGCAAATTTCCATCGCTTATCTTCATCCGCTCTGGACGCGTCTGGCCGCCAATGCCGGTATCGAACAATTTTTACTCTGGTTTAAACTGCCGGAAAAACAAGAACGCGCGTCGTAACTTAATCTGCATCACGCATTCTCTTTCTTAACGTCGATTTGTTGCCCCCACGCTATGCAGTAAAACGGAGTTTCAGTATTCTGTGAGCCACTCTTACTTACGCGTTGAAGGGAATTAGATGGAATACACGACCCGTACGATCGCCAAACAAAAACACATTGCCCTGGTCGCGCATGACCACTGCAAAAATACCCTGATGAAATGGGTGGATAAAAACGTCGCTGAACTGTCGCAACACGTTCTCTATGCCACCGGCACCACCGGAAATATGGTTCAGCGTAGCACCGGGATTACGGTAAAAAGTATGCTGAGTGGCCCGATGGGGGGTGACCAGCAGGTTGGCGCACTGATTGCGGAAGGAAAAATTGATCTGCTGATTTTCCTCTGGGATCCGCTCAATGCCGTTCCTCACGACCCGGATGTTAAGGCCCTGCTGCGCCTGGCAACTGTATGGAATATTCCGGTCGCCACCAATGTGGCGACGGCGGATTTCCTGATTGCCTCGCCGCTTTTCCAGTCAGAAGTGGATATTACTATCCCTGATTATCAGCGTTACTTGTGGGCACGTTTGAAAGAATGATGCGCACAACTGCGTATTCGTCACACCTTCATCAACACAACGCCCGGCATTTGCCGGGCGTTGTGTTGTCAGGGTTTTCGTTGCACCGGAACGCCGATATCTTCCAGCTGCTCCACAAAAACGGAAGGGCGTGCTTTATCCTGCATTAACCAGACCTGATGCTTCGCACGGGTCATCGCCACATACAGTAACCGCCGTTCCTCGGCATCCATGAAGTTTTCCGGTTCCGGCAATAAGACCTGTTCCAGCACCGATTCACGCGCCGGTGCCGGGAAGCCGTCGTTGCCTTCGTGCAGGCCGACTATAATGACGTATTCCGCCTGCTGACCTTTACTGGCGTGGATCGTCATAAATTCAAGATTCAGCTTAGGCCAGCGGGTAGCGGCCTTTTCCAGAATCTGCGGCCGTAAATGGTGATAACGCGCCAGCACCAGAATTTTTTCATCGGCAGTGACATAGCCACTGAGCTTATCCAGCAGCTTTTCCAGCTGTTCGTCCGGCAAGATCACCACGTTTTTCTTGTTGCCCTTCGTCAGGCTGTTCAGCGGTTTTTTCAGCTGATAAGGGTTCTGCTGAACAAATTTATTGGCGATTTCACCGATGCGGTCGTTGAAACGGTAAGTGGTATCCAGCGTGCACTGAGCCCCTTCGCCAAAGTGTGTTGAGAAAGCGGTGGTCAGGGAAAGCTCTGCACCGCTGAAACGGTAAATCGCCTGCCAGTCATCGCCCACCGCAAACAGGCTGGTGCGCTTATTCAGCTTGCGCAATGCCGACAACAACAGCGCGCGCTGCGGGGAAATGTCCTGAAATTCATCGACGAGAATGTGTTTCCACGGGCTGACAAAGCGACCTTTCTCCAGAATGTTCACAGCCTGATGAATCAGCCCGGAGAAATCCACCGCGCCCTCTTCTTTCAGCGCCGTTTTCCAGGCTTTCAGTAACGGAGCCATCAGGCGGATGCGCTTAGAAAACAGGTCTTTCACGTCTTCGTGTGCGCTCTCAATCATTTCGGCCTGGCTCCCGCCGTGCGTACGCATCAGACTCAGCCAGCGCTCAAGACGGCTGCCCAGACGTTCGGCCAGCGGTTTATTCTTCCAGTAATCCCCTTCCGGCACATCCCATTCAAGCTCATCGGTCATCCACTGCCGCCAGCCGCTGGCCTGCACTTTCTTGCCAGCGCATTGTTCCTGCCAGGTTTTGATAAGCAGGCTGCGGCGCGCTTTCGCATCAGTTTCCAGTTTGCTGATTTTTGGCGCTTTCTTGCTGCCTTCCTGAATAATCTGCAAAGCCAGCGCGTGGAACGTTTTGGCTTTGATCCCGTCGGTATGCAGACGTTCTTTTATACGCGTGTTCATTTCATCCGCGGCCTGACGTCCAAACGCCAGCAACAGAATTTGCTCCGGTACCGCTTCCTGACGGTGCAGCAACCAGCCTGCGCGCGCCACCAGCACCGAGGTTTTGCCGCTGCCAGCACCTGCCAGCACCAGAACCGCGTCTTCGCCATTCACTACCGCGCGACACTGACTTTCATTTAGCGGAGAAACTTCGACGGTATCAAAGAAGTCCTGATTTTCCGCAATCACCCGGTCAGTCCAGGCCAGATTGCGTTTATCGACGCTGCGTTTTCCCTGCTCAAGCCAGCGTAAGCAGGTGTGATAATCTTCGCGGCAATTATCGAAATCATTGAGACGCCCGACGGGGACAGGAATGGCGGAAAATGCCCCGGTGATGTCTTTCTGGACGTCAGCCAGATCGGCGCTTTTAAACCACTTATCCTGTTCTTCAATGTGCGTGATTTTTTCAATTTGCCCGTGCAGAACGCCCGCGCTGACGCCACTCATCTCCTCACTCCAGGCCTGCCAGATTTTGAGAAGGTGCTGATAAAAACGCTGCGTTTCCTGCCACTCAGTGCCGTGCAGGCGGACAACTTTTGCCTCGGGCAATTCAAATTCAAGCTCGCCCCAGACAATGCCACGCTTACAGCGGATCTGGATAAGCTGATTAAAAGGGATCAGGTAGTGGTGTTTGTCGCCGCTGACTTCTACGCCTGCATTAAGCAGACGCACCCGATTATAGGGATGCTGCGCCAGATGTTTCCCGAAAGAGGTCGATTTCAATTCCATATCATCACACCGTTTTTTCTCTTTAATTCCTGACGGAAAAGTAATATTTCTTATTTTACATGCAAGTCGTTTTAAGAGTTTACCTTTGATTTGCAGAGGCGATCCACATTCCAAAACAGGGTAGAATAAGACGGTGTTTCTTTTTAGTTAACCTGAAATTTTTCAACTTATTAATATCTTCGGGAAGAGTCGATATGCGCACTGTACTCAATATTCTTAACTTCGTTTTAGGCGGTTTTTTTACCACCCTCGCCTGGCTATTCGCCACGCTGGTGAGCATTGTGCTGATATTCACCCTGCCGCTGACCCGCTCTTGCTGGGAGATCACCCGTCTTTCACTGATGCCTTTTGGCAATGAAGCGGTGCATGTTGACGAATTATACCCGGAAAAACGCAGCGCGCTGATGTCCGGTGGCGGAACCCTGTTGAATATCTTCTGGTTTATTTTTTTCGGCTGGTGGTTATGCTTGTCACACATTTTGGCCGGCATCACTCAATGTATCAGCATTATCGGTATTCCGGTGGGCATCGCGAACTTTAAAATCGCAGCCATCGCGCTCTGGCCGGTAGGGCGAAGAGTGGTCTCCGTCGAACTGGCAAAACAAGTTCGTGAAGCCAATGCCAGCCGTCAGCTAAAAAACGGACGCATTCGCTGATTTTTCATTTTTGATGTTAACCGTGGGGTTTTTCCGTGCTTTCTATTGCACCGGGTTTGAGGCGCTATGCCTATAACAGCAATGTGCTTTACCACATCAGGATTTTCATTGCGCTGGCGGGTGCCGCCGCAATGCCCTGGTGGCTGGGTCAGATAACGCTGACCATCCCTCTGACGCTCGGCGTGGTAGCGGCTGCGCTGGCCGATCTGGACGATCGTCTGGCAGGTCGCTTACGCAATTTGCTGATCACTCTGGTCTGCTTTTTTATCGCTTCAGCGTCTATCGAACTGCTGTTTCCCTATCCCTGGTTATTCGCACCCGGGCTGATGATTTCAACCTGCGGTTTTATCCTGCTGGGCGCACTTGGACAACGGTATGCCACGATTGCGTTCGGTGCGTTGCTCATCGCGATTTATACAATGCTCGGCACCAGCATGTATCACATCTGGTATCAGCAGCCTCTGATCCTGCTCGCCGGCGCCATCTGGTATAACCTGCTGACGCTGGCCGGGCATATTATTTTCCCTATCCGGCCGCTCCAGGATCAGATTTCCCGCTGTTTCACGCAGCTGGCGGCTTATCTGGAAGCTAAAGCGACGCTTTTTGACCCCGATCAGGAAGATAATAATCAGCAACTGGTGGAACTGGCCATGGCTAACGGCCAGCTGGTTTCTACGCTGAATCAGACCAAAAATACGCTGCAAACCCGCCTGAAAGGTGACCGCGGACAGAAAGGTACTCGCCGGACCCTGCACTATTATTTTGTGGTACAGGATATTCATGAGCGCGCAAGCTCATCGCATGTGAAATACCTCAAACTCAGCGAGCAGTTTCACCACAGCGATATTCTTTTCCGTTTTCAGCGTCTGATGAGTATGCAGGCCCGCGCCTGTTTGCAGCTTTCCCAGTGCATCCTGTATCGCCAGAAATATACGCACAACAGCCAGTTCGAGCGGGCGTTTTCCCGTCTTGAAGAAGCGCTGAAACGACTGGAATATCAGGGCGAGCACCGGGAAATGCTCCAGGCTCTTCGCCATCTTCTGAGGAATTTGCACGCGATTGACGCGCAGCTGGCGAATATCGAATCAGAGCAATCATTACCGGAAAACCAGACAGGCAAAAGTCCGTTCGTCGACGATAAGCTCACCGGGCTGGATGATATCTGGCTACGTATTTCCCGGCATTTCACGCCGCAGTCTGTCCTGTTTCGTCATGCAGTGCGCATGTCGGTGGTGCTGTTTATCGGCTACGTATTCATACAGGTCAGCGGCCTGAGCCACGGTTACTGGATTTTGCTGACCAGCCTGTTTGTCTGTCAGCCGAACTACAGCGCGACCCGCCGCAGGCTGGCGTTGAGAATCATCGGGACACTGGCCGGGATTGCTCTGGGCATTCCGATTTTATACTTCGTGCCTTCGGTTGAAGGGCAAATGATCCTGATTGTGATCAGCGGATTATTGTTCTTTGCCTTCCGCACCGTGCAATACGCGCAGGCGACGATGTTCATCACCCTGCTGGTGTTGCTGTGCTTCAACTTGCTGGGAGAGGGTTTTGAGATTGCGATACCCCGAATCATCGATACGCTGATTGGCTGTGCGATTGCATGGGCCGCCGTGACGTTCATCTGGCCGGACTGGAAATTCAGGCAGATTGATAAAGTCGTCAGCAAAACGTTCGACGCAAACTGCCGGTATCTGGATGCGATATTAGTGCAATACCATCAGGGCAAAGATAACAGTCTGGATTACCGTCTGGCTCGGCGTGACGCGCATAACTGCGATGCTGAGCTGGCATCGGTGGTTTCGAATATGAGTTCGGAGAAAAACAACGACCCTGCCACGCTTGAAGCGGCGTTTCGCTTGCTGTGTCTTAATCACACCATGCTGAGTTTCATTTCAGCGCTGGGGGCGCATCGTGAAAAACTCGGTGATACCGAAACCCTGAGACTGCTTGATGACGCGGTCTGCTGTGTTGATGGCGCACTGCACCATTTGCCTTCTGAATCCGGGCGGATAGAAAAAGCCCTGGAGCAACTGACGGCAAGGATCCAGATGCGGACGACCGATTCAGACAGCAAAGAACAGCTTGTCTTGCAACAAATCGGATTGCTGGTGGCCCATCTTCCAGAGCTCACCAGTCTTAACAGTAAAATTCTGCCCGTTCAGAGCCATGACTGACAGCCCGTCAGGATCCGGTGAAACTTAGTGCATCGTGTCGAATGGCTGCTCTTGCTGGTGGTTAAACCATTGAGTCAGTATTTCTCTGGAAGCCATCGGCAAAGCGGCCTCGTGATATCCCAAAATGGCGCCCTCCAGCGCCATTAACAAGTTAATACCCAGATTCTTCTTTTTCATTGCGCAGAGTTTCAGGTAGGTCTTGCACGCGCCTTGTGTGCGCAGATCGCCCGAATTTGCTATCCCCACCTGCCAGAGCAACCGCTCCAGAGCCAGAGAAAGATTCGGTAAATCTTTTAGCCGCCCGGCTTCGTTATTTTTGCGCAATTCGATTTCACGCAGCATTCCTTTAAGTGAGTATTTACCCAGTTTCCGCACAGCCTCGGTATCGTCCCACTGCGCCGGATTAATTTTGAAATAACGTAACTTCACATCCATTCCCCGCTTGCGATAAATCAATCTCTCCATCTTCTTCCGGCAAAAATGTGCCTCAGTTTCAGCACTGGCGCGCAGATATAATTCTCCGTCTGAGACCAATGCAAACATGGCTCCATCAGCAGATAAACTGAAGCCGCCAAACTGGGTACGGGCACGTACTTCCCCCAGAGAAGCAAAAATTTCCAGACACTCCAGCACTCTTTTTTTTGATTGATTTATCATCGCGTTATCCTTTTCATGTTCATTCCATATATCCCATGTAAGTTACCTGTACTGCTAAAAGCAAAATACGCAATGTAGAGATGGGCAACAAACATAAAATGCAGCCAGAGGATATTCCCTTCAAAATTTGCGAGATGTCTTGGAAAAATTGGGTTGATCTTTGCTCATCGCCAGAGTACTGTACATTCATACAGTAACCTACTGGGGTATATCACTATGCGCACTCAACATCTTACAAATCATCATTTTAGTCAGTCTGCTTTGCCCGTCGCCCACACACAGGTAAATTCGTCTGCGTCCTTGAATAATGGTCTGATCACGGAGTTCGTTTATAGTGCGAGCCAGCCAGCATTTGCGCAGTTACTTCTGCCCCTGCTTCAACATTTGGGTATGCAATCCCGCTGGTTGTTATGGCTCACGCCTCAGCAGAAACTGAGCCGTCACTGGTTATCTCAATCTGGTTTGCCGGTCGATAAAATGGTGCAGGTAAATCAAATCACAGCGATGTCTACAGTTGATGCAATGGAAAAAGCGTTGCTCACAGGGAATTACAGTGTTGTGCTTGGGTGGTTACCCGATTTGAATGATTCAGAAAGAGAAAGACTGCAAATTGCAGCACGTCAGGGAGGGTCATATGGGTTCATTATGAAGCCAACAAATGAACAGAATTCAGCTAGTGGACATCACTCCACAGTAAAAATTCACTCTTCTGTATACCATTAGTTCAAATAGGAATGTTCCTACGAAAATAGTACGGAACTTAGTGATTTGTGCTGAAACCGGCTTCAAACCCAGTAAAAATGGGTATTCCGACCTCAGATTATCTCCAGTTTTTGTCAACAATTAGTCAAAGCCGTTAAGAAATGTGTACGTTTTTCCCTTTTTTTCCACGGTGTTAACACTTCAAGCTTGTAAGTTTCGCGCCACGTTGTAGACTTTACAACGCCAAGGTTGCTCTATAATGCCAACGTAAAGTGGCAAGTTCTTAATTGAAGCAAGAATCTTGGCGTAAGGATTTTAACCAAGGGCTTAAAGCTTAAAGCTCAATTGCCTATTTGGATGATAACGAGGCGCAAAATGAAAAAGACAGCTATCGCATTAGCAGTGGCACTGGCAGGTTTCGCTACCGTAGCGCAAGCCGCCCCTAAAGATAACACCTGGTATACCGGTGGTAAATTGGGCTGGTCCCAATACCATGACACTGGTTTCGCAAATGCTTACGAAGGTATCGGCAACGGCCCTACCCACGATAGCCAACTGGGTGCAGGTGCGTTCTTGGGTTACCAAGCGAACCAATACCTGGGCTTTGAAATGGGATATGACTGGCTTGGCCGCATGCCTTACAAAGGCAGCGTAAACAACGGCGCGTTCAAAGCACAAGGCGTTCAGCTGGCTGCTAAACTGAGCTACCCGCTGACTGACGATCTGGACCTGTATACCCGTCTGGGTGGTATGGTTTGGCGTGCAGACTCCAAAGGTAACTTCGGTGGTACTGGTGAGCGCGTAAGCGATCACGACACCGGTGTTTCTCCACTGGCAGCTGTTGGTGTTGAATACGCAGTGACCAAAAACTGGGCTACCCGTCTGGATTACCAGTGGGTTAACAACATCGGCGACGCGCAGACTGTTGGCGCACGTCCAGACAACGGCATGCTGTCTGTAGGTGTTTCTTACCGTTTCGGTCAGGATGATGTTGCAGCACCAGTTGTTGCACCAGCTCCAGCACCAGCTCCAGTTGTGGAAACTAAGAAATTCACTCTGAAGTCTGACGTTCTGTTCAACTTCAACAAAGCGACTCTGAAACCAGAAGGCCAACAGGCTCTGGATCAGCTGTACAGCCAGTTGAGTTCAATCGATCCTAAAGACGGTTCAGTTATCGTTCTGGGTTACACCGACCGTATCGGTTCAGAACAATACAACCAGAAACTGTCTGAGCAACGTGCACAGAGCGTAGTGGATTACCTGGTATCTAAAGGTATCCCTGCGAACAAGATCTCTGCACAAGGCCAAGGTAAATCTAACCCAGTTACTGGTTCTACCTGTGACTCCGTTAAAGGCCGTGCTGCTCTGATCGACTGCCTGGCACCAGACCGTCGTGTAGAAATCGAAGTTAAAGGCTACAAAGATACTGTTACTCAGCCACAGGCTTAATAACACTCTTTAGCTTTAACGATAGATACTAAAAACCCCGCCTCGGCGGGGTTTTTTTATGCTTTGAATTCAGCGATTCGAATACAACAGGAGAAAGCTTTCAACCAGAGATACAAAAAGGCTCAGAGATCTTGTTTACCGAGGATTTGCTGTAAGTCTTCTTTGAGTGAAGACATCTGGTTGGCGTATTTCTCTTTTCGTTCTGCGTCTTCAAGCAGTTGAATGATGGTGTCAGATAACGTTGCACCACGACGCTGTGCAAGGCCTGCCAGCCGCTGCCAGACGAGGAATTCTAAATCGATGGATTTCTTACGGGTATGCTGATGTTCAGCATTAAAATGACGTTTTCTGCGTGCACGAATAGTTTGTTTAAGCCGGTTTTCCAGCGCCGGATTCATGTTATTCACAATCCAGTCCGTGACCTTCACTGGCTCATTTTCCAGACTGAGAAGTTGGTTCACGGATTCCTGTGCGGCACTGTTTTCCAGATGACGGGTGATCCGCTCACCTTCCCGGTGTTTCTTCACTAGGTACTTCCATTTCCAACCGCTTTCAAGATTTTCCAGTTGCTGATATTTCATCGTGAACTCTTCGGTGACCCCGTAACTTTACTAAGCATAACAGCTTTATTTCAATTTTCACCCCAAATAAACCTGCATATATTGTCCGTTTTTTGCGCACCTGGTCAGCAATGTGCACTAAGCCATGTTCAGTCGCGACTCTCATTGTATGCAGCCGGATTTATTCTTGTATAATCGCTCTTTCCCTTTTTATAGAAAACAGCTAACACATTGACCAATAACCGACTTGACTGGCAGCTTTTACTGCCTGACTCCGCGCCTTATGAGGCAATATTTGCAACGGCAGCCCAGTTAGCCCCTGTCGATTTCGCTGGAACACAGCCCCGGCTGGAAAATGGTTTAACGCTGTTTTGTCATCCCCGCTCCCGCCCTCGCTTTATGACGCTTAAGGCGCAGGAAAACCGTGAGTATCTGTCACGCATTGCTCAGGCGGTAAACGATCTGTTGCCTGAACCCACTGAAGTGACTGGCAACCGCTATCATATTGAAGGCAGTAAGGTCACCCTGCTCGCGGCAAAATCAGCGGAAGATGCTTTTGCTGCGAAGTTCACCTGCCAGTATCGCGAGTGGCTTGAGCCGGAGCAGCTGTTTGGCTGTGTTCGTGTGCATAAAGATCTCATCCAGCTCGAACCTGGTCTGGTTCATCAGGTTAATGGCGGTGTTCTGGTGCTGTCTATCCGCACACTCATCGCTCAACCGCTGATGTGGCTTCGCCTGAAACAGATGATCACCGAAGGCATGTATCACTGGGTTTCCCCGGATGAAACCAAACCTTTACCGGTTACCATTCCCCCTATGCCACTGGATCTCCGTCTGCTTCTGGTTGGCGACCGTCTCTCTTTGGGCGATCTGAGTGACATGGAACCGGAGCTGATGGATTCTGCCATTTATGGCGAATTTGAAGCTGACCTGCCGCTGACAGAAGAAAGCGACATGGAAACCTGGTGTGGATATGTCAACACGCTGGCCGATGAGCTGGAAATTCCCCGCCTTGCTGCCGATGCATGGCCTGAATTCTTTAAGCTGGCAATCCGCCAGAGCACCGATCAGGGCAGTCTGACGCTCGATCCGGTCTGGCTGAACGCGCAACTCAGTGAAGCTGCCCTTTATAATGAAGATGAGCTGCTGAGCGCCAAGGCGCTGGAAGCCGCGTCCAGCGCACGTGCATGGCGCGAAAGTTACCTGCAGGAACGTATGCAGGATGAAATTGAGCTTGGGCAAATCCGCATAGAAACTGAAGGAGAAGTGGTCGGGCAGATCAACGGCCTCTCTGTTCTGGAATATCCGGGTCATCCGCGTGCTTTAGGTGAACCTTCGCGCATTAGTTGTGTCGTACACACCGGCGACGGCGAATTTACCGACGTTGAGCGCAAGGCAGAATTAGGCGGCAATCTTCATGCGAAAGGCATGATGATTATGCAGGCATTCCTGATCTCCGAGTTAGAACTCGACCAGCCTCTGCCCTTCTCCGCTTCGATTGTGTTTGAGCAGTCTTACGGTGAAGTGGACGGCGACAGCGCTTCCCTTGCTGAACTCTGCGCGCTGATTAGTGCGCTGTCGATGCAGCCGATTAACCAGCAAATTGCGGTGACCGGTTCTGTCGATCAGTTTGGGAATGTGCAACCTATTGGTGGCGTGAACGAAAAAATCGAAGGTTTCTTCGAGGTTTGTCAGCGTCGCGGTTTGACCGGTAAACAAGGGGTCATTCTGCCAACCAGCAACGTGCGTAATTTGTGCCTGCATCCGCAGGTGATTGACGCCGTTCGCGACGGCCAGTTTCACTTATGGGCAGTCGATAGCGCAGACGAAGCGCTGCCTA
Organism: Rahnella sp. ChDrAdgB13; assembly: GCF_017655185.1. Lineage (NCBI taxonomy): Bacteria > Pseudomonadati > Pseudomonadota > Gammaproteobacteria > Enterobacterales > Yersiniaceae > Rahnella > Rahnella sp. ChDrAdgB13. The sequence goes on from NZ_JAEMGT010000023.1 coordinate 90,233, forward strand.
TCCTGACCGGACTGATTTACTCCAACGAAGGAGAAGCTGAAGAAGAGCTTGCAAGTTTGCTGGGATTAATTCAGCAGCGTATTGCACTTGTCACGTCTCAGGGCAGCCCCCGCTATCCGTGGCCTCTTCGCTGGTTGAACTGGTTCAACCACAGCTGATCGGAGTTGTTCAGCTTACAGCTGTAAGCTAAGCTCCGCCCTTCATTAAAATAAGGCTTACATAGAACATGGTAGATAAACGCGATTCCTATACGAAAGAAGACCTCGTAGCTTCTGGCCGCAGTGAACTGTTCGGTGCAGGCGGCCCTCCATTACCATCAGGCAACATGCTGATGATGGACCGCATCGTGAAGATGCAGGAAGATGGCGGCACCCATGGCAAAGGCTATGTTGAAGCTGAATTAGATATCAATCCTGACCTGTGGTTCTTTAGTTGCCACTTCATCGGCGATCCGGTCATGCCGGGTTGTCTGGGTCTGGATGCAATGTGGCAGCTGGTAGGTTTCTATCTGGGCTGGCTCGGTGGCGAAGGCAAAGGCCGCGCACTGGGTGTGGGTGAAGTGAAATTCACCGGTCAGGTATTACCGACGGCTAAACTTGTCACTTACCGCCTGAACTTCAAACGCGTGATCAACCGTAAACTGATCATGGGCGTTGCAGATGGCGAAGTTCTGGTTGATGGCGTAGTTATCTATACTGCAACGGATCTGAAAGTCGGCCTGTTCAAAGACGCGGCGGCGTTCTAAGAGCCCTTTCAGTTCATGCCAGACAAACGGTGAGCCCTGTGCTCGCCGTTTTTTTATGATCTTTTAAAGTTCAGCTGAAAGAGCCACAAACAAAAACCTCCGCGCGCAGCGGAGGTCGTTCCTTATTCTGACAGGGGAGCCGCTTAAGCGGTAACGGCCCTGTCCTCCATGGCTTGTCGCCAACCCCCGAGCCAGTGTGATCGGGCATCTAATGATTGGTACGGACAAATCTCCTTAGAGCGTCCGCCAATACCTGCTTGATATCCACGTGATTGTGCCCGTTCCAGGCGATCGCGTTTTTGTCTCTTCATGCCTTGTATCCCTCATTATTCAGGTCAGGTGGAAAGAAAACAGTGGAGCGCTTCTGCGTCCACACCTAACAAATAGCCGCAATCGCAGGAGAGGTCAATGCGCAAAATTCACGCCAATGTCACATTCGTGAGCTATATTATTCGATTGCGCGCAAACTAATCGCGCCAGCGTAATGCTCATCTGGCTGATCGTCATAAAAAAATCCCGGTGTCTGAAAAGTCAGAAACCGGGATTTTTTGTCTTTAACTTAAAAAATATTAAGCTTAAAAAATTGTCATCTTATCTGTGATGCAATCTGGCCTGCTTCTTGCTGCCAGCCTGTCGCCAGCGTTCTGACCAGTGCATCATAACCGTCTTCGTTTTGTTTCAGGTTCAGCGCGAAATCACGCTGAACTGTCTGCCCAGCGTGCGTCAACGTCCAGCTGCCGCTGACCACCACGATACCATCGTAGCGGCCATGGAAGCCGGTGACATTCACGTTCAGCACATCCTGATCGTCAGAACCGCCCGCCTGCGAAGAAACCAGGAAGCCCGGCAAATCTCGGCGCAGATAGGTCACCAGGGATTGCTGAAGCTGCTGATCCAGCGGGCTGGCCCAGAGGTTATTCTGAGTCAGTGTATATTGCACATCATTGGTCTGGTAAACCAACCCGGTTCCCGCCAGATAATCAGCCACACTCACCCGTTCTACCCACAAGTGACGCTGCGCGGTTGAACCGGATGCCATCGTGCTGCCCGCCACTGGCGTGCTGCTAAGTACCGGCAACTGGTAATACGTTTTCTCGTTACTGCTGCTGCATGCAGACAGGAATAATACTAAGACGACAGGTATCCATTTCATCATTATTTGGCCTTCTTCGGCTGAGGATCATCTTGCCCTGGGGCGGCGAAAATCAGTGCATTACTTTTCTGATTCAGCGTTTTCAATACCGGCTGAAGCTCACGCAGCGTTTTATCCAGACTCTGCATATCGCCAACCAGATTGCCGTAGGCCGGTGAGCCAGGCTGGAAGCCTTTCAGGCTACGGTTAAGCTGAATGAGCGTCTGCTGCATATCCGCAGGCAGATTTTTCATCTCTTTGCTCGAGACAATCGCGTTCAGGGACTCAATGGTTTTCTGCGTAGATTTCATCGTTCTCTGGCTTTCAGCCAGCGTGCTGGTCGCTTCACGCATCATCGGCTCAATTGGCAGATTGTTGATTTTATCCAGTGTCGTCATCAGTTTCTGCTGGATTTGCGCAAACCCGCCGCTCACGGTCGGCAGCAGTTTATGTCCGGCAATTTCCAGCGGCCCTTTCCACGGTTTCTCGTTCGGATAGAAATCCAGATCGATATACATCGCCCCGGTCAGCAGGTTGGCTGATTTCATGGAGGCGCGCAGACCATGTGCGATGCCGTCGCGGATATGATCGTCAATATTGAAATTGCTGCCCAACAACTGTGCGAAGCGGTCTGGTTCGATACGGATCAGGATCGGAATGCGGTAATCATCTGACATTTGCTGATTAAGCACATTCATCGGGAACGGCACTTCGGCCACAGTACCGAGACGAATACCGCGGAATTCTACTGGCGCGCCTTTTTGCAGCCCACGGATGGAATCCGAGAAGAACATCACGTAGTCCATATGACGCGTATACAGTGATTCCTGAATACTTTTCTGATCGTCAAACAGCTGATAGTTATCGCCATTTTTCGCTTCAGCGCCCTGCGTCCAGCCGTTCGGAATATCGAAGCTTACGCCTCCGCTAAACAGCGTCGTCAGTGACCCCATCTCCACACGCATACCGGCGGCGGACATGTCGAAATTCACTCCGCTGTCTTTCCAGAAACGCACATTGTCGGTCACCAGCGTGTCGTATGGCGCACGGACAAAAAGCTGATATTTGATGTTACGGGCTTTAGGATCAAAGTGGCTGGTTTCAACCGTACCGACCTGATAACCACGGAACAGCACCGGATCGCCCGGATTCAGTTGCCCTGAACGCTCGCTTTCCAGAATAACACGGACGCCTTTCGCATCCGGTGACGCCAGCGGTGGTGAATCGTCCAGCTTATATTCTTCTTTCTCGCCACCTTTACTACCGGGCTGTAGCTGAATATATGCGCCGGACAACAACGTACCGAGGCCGGAAACACCCTCGCGCCCGATTTGTGGTTTGACCACCCAAAATACGGAATCGCCACGCAGCATTTTTTCCATACCGGTATTGAGACGGGCTTTGATGATGACCTGCTGGAGGTCGTCGCTGAGCGTGACCGTCTCCACTTTGCCCACGTCCACGTTGCGACTTTTGATGGTGGTTTTGCCGCCTTCAATGCCTTCCGCGGTAGTAGTGATGAGCGTGACTACCGGGCCCTGATGGCTGTAGTGATAAAACAGGATCCAGGCCCCGATCAGTGCCGTAACAATCGGCACAATCCACACCGGAGACCAGCGTTTAATTTTTTCGACTTTGGCAGTTCCGTCGTGTTCTGCCATGTTATTTCCTGCCATCTTGTGGCTCCTTTGCAGACTTCATTCCAGCGCGATCCCAAATGAGCCTTGGGTCAAACGTCATGGCGGCGAACATCGTGAGAATGACAACGCCTGCAAACAGCAGCGCGCCGATATCCGGATATATACTCATCAGTTGCCCCATTCTTACCAGGGCTGACAGCACCGCAATAACAAACACGTCAATCATTGACCAGCGGCCAACAAACTCAACAACTTCATAAATGACATGCAACCTTTCCCTGTCGATTTGCTTATTACTGTTGGCATCCCAGCACAGCCAGGCAATGGCGATCATTTTTAATGTCGGCACCATAATACTGGCGATGAAAATCACCATTGCCACAGGGTAAGAGCCGTCACTCCACAGCAGCACAACACCGGCCATGATCGTTGAAGGCATCGGATTCCCGAGAACCTGCGTGATCATAATCGGCAGCATATTGGCCGGGAGATATAACAAAATAGACGTCACCAGCAGGGCCATCGTCCATTGCAGACTATTTTTACGTCGCGCGTGGCCTTTGCTTTTACAGCGCCCGCACACTTCCTGCTCCGCAGGCAGAATCGCCATGCAGCAATGGCAGGAGCGCAGCCCCTGGCGCAAACCGCTCTCGCCTACCCGTAACGGCTGAACAAGTTCAGGTGCGGGTTCGATGTGTTCCCACATCCAGAAGCGATCGGTGCACTGAAACGCGCGCAGTTGCAGCAGGCAAAACAAAACGTAGGGGATAAAGCTGGTGCCAATCCCCACATCACCGTACGCCATCAGTTTGACGAAACTCACCAACACACCGGCGAGAAAAATCTCCACCATGCACCAGCTTTTCAGCCGAAACAGCGTGCGCGCGATGCTCACTTTCCAGTGAACCGGAATTTTGTTGCCGTAGCAAAGGAGGATAATCGAGAGCATGCAAACCGCCGGAAGCAGTTGCACCACGATCATAAACAGAGACGCCATACTGGCGTAATCTTCAGAAACCAAAACCTGCGGGATCTGCACCAGTGTCACTTCACTGCTCAGCCCGGCAACGTTCATATTGACGAAAGGAAAAAGGTTGGCCAGCAACAGCATGAATAATGCGCTGATTGCATAACCGACAGGACGTCTGCGTGGCTCATTCCAGCGGGTTGTCAGCGTCGTATGGCAACGGGGACAAACGGCCTTTTGCCCTATTTTCAGACCAGGTATGGCCACCAGAATGTCGCATTGGGGACACAGGATGTGCGGGTCATTGTCATGGGCGTCAAAACACACTATCGACTCCTCAACAGCGCAAAGGCAAAGGATAGTGGCAACCGGATTTCCATTACGCCGGTTGCCAATCGTAATGCAGTGTTAGCCGTTTTTCTGCGCTTCCAGCGCTTCCCAACGTTCAAACGCCTGCTCTAATTCCAGCTCTGCGGCAGCAAAAGCAGTGAGCACTTTCTGTGTTTCTTCATGAGGAAGTGTGAAGAAATCAGCATCACTCATCTTCTGTTGCAGGGCTTCAATTTTTTCTTCCAGTGCGCTGATTTGCAGAGGCAATTGTTCCAGTTCACGCTGTTGATTATAGCTGAGCTTATTTGCCGTGCGTTTGGCCGGTTCTGCTTTTGGTTGCGCCGCCGGTTTATTTTCCGTGACAACAGCCTGACGAATTGGCTTCTGGTTACGACGCTGATGCTGTGCGTCAAAATAACCGCCCACATAGCTGTTAATCACGCCGTTGCCTTCATAAATCCAGCATTCGGTGGCCGAGTTATCAACAAATTCACGGTCATGGCTCACCAGCATCACGGTGCCCTGATAGCTGTCGATCATCTCTTCCAGCAGTTCCAGCGTTTCCACATCCAGGTCGTTGGTCGGTTCATCGAGGATCAACAGGTTGCTTGGACGCAGGAACAGTTTTGCCAGCAGCAGACGGTTACGTTCGCCGCCGGACAGCGCTTTTACCGGCGTCATTGCACGTTTCGGATGGAACAGGAAGTCTTGCAGATAGCCCAGCACGTGGCGTGCACGGCCATTCACCATCACTTCCTGCTTACCTTCAGCGAGGTTGTCCATCACTGTACGTTCCGGATCAAGCTCGGCGCGGTGCTGGTCGAAGTACGCCACTTCCAGCTTGGTGCCGCAGTGAACGCGACCGCTGTCGGCCTTAATCTGACTTAACATCAGTTTAAGCAAGGTGGTTTTACCACAGCCGTTCGGGCCAACCAGCGCAATTTTATCGCCACGCATCACCTGCGCGGAGAAGTGGCTCACCAGTTGCTTACCGGCAATCGCGTAGCTGACATCTTCCATTTCGAAGACAATCTTGCCCGAAGTCGAAGCTTCAACGACCTGCATCTTAGCGGTGCCCATGACTTCGCGACGTTCAGAACGCTCCTGACGTAAGGCTTTCAATGCGCGAACGCGGCCTTCGTTACGGGTACGACGTGCCTTGATGCCCTGGCGGATCCACACTTCTTCCTGTGCCAGTTTTTTGTCGAACTCTGCGTTCTGCAATTCTTCAACGCGCAGGGCTTCTTCTTTCGCCAGCAGGTATTCTTCGTAGTTACCCGGATAAGACACCAGTTTGCCGCGATCGAGATCGACAATACGGGTCGCCATGTTACGGATGAAAGAACGGTCATGGGAAATGAAGATAATGCTGCCCTGGAACTCTTTCAGGAAATCTTCCAGCCAGGCGATACTTTCGATATCAAGATGGTTGGTTGGTTCATCGAGCAGTAAAATGTGCGGCGCGCTGACCAGCGCACGGCCCAGCGCAGCTTTACGCAACCAGCCGCCGGACAGAGATTTAAGCTCTGTATCCGCGTCCAGACCCAGTTTCAGCAGCACTTCATTAATGCGGCTGTCGAGCTGCCACAGGCCCTGGTGATCGAGGATCTCCATCACCTGCGCCAGTTTGTTCATGTTCTTTTCGCTCGGATCGGTTTCAACCAGATGCGAAATGGCGTGATACGCCTTCAGATATTCAGCCTGCTCGAACACGCCTTCAGAAACGAAATCAAAGACCGTGCCTTCAACGTTACGCGGCGGATCCTGCTGCAGACGCGCAACAATCAGGTCCTGCTCATACACGATACGGCCGTCATCCAGCGGCACTTCTCGGTTAAGGATTTTCATCAGCGTCGATTTACCGGCGCCGTTACGGCCAACCAGACAGACGCGTTCGTTCGGCTCGATGTGTAATTCGGTGTTATCCAATAGCGGCGAGTCACTGAATGACAGCCAGGCACCTGACATACTAATTAACGACATAAACTTTATTTTTCCTCGCCGGCGTGGGACAGCAGCCAGCAGTTATGAATTTGACGGTTACGGGCGAAATCCTGTGACAGGGTTTGGCTGGTGATTTCTTTGGCGGTCAGCCCCAGTTTGCTCAGTCCGTCGAGATCCATCTGGAAGCCGCGCTTGTTGTTCGAGAACATAATGGTGCCGTTGCGACGTAAAATGCGTTTCAGATCTTTCATTAATGCCAGATGATCGCGCTGAACGTCAAAACTGTCGGCCATACGTTTCGAGTTGGAGAACGTCGGTGGATCGATAAAGATCACATCGAATTGTTCATCACACATGCCCAGATAAGACAGGCAATCTGCCTGAATCAGGCGGTGCTGACGGCCGGTCAGGCCATTGGCACGCAGGTTTTTCTCTGCCCATTCCAGATAGGTACGGGACATATCTACCGTGGTTGTGCTCCGCGCACCGCCCAGACCGGCGTGAACGCTGGCCGTGCCGGTGTACGCGAACAGGTTCAGGAAGTCTTTTCCTTTACTCATTTCGCCGAGCATTTTGCGGGCAATACGGTGATCCAGGAACAAACCGGTGTCGAGATAATCCGTCAGGTTAACCCACAGTTTAGCGTCGAATTCCTCAACCAGCAGGAACTCACCCTTCTGTGCCAGTTTCTCGTACTGGCTGGTGCCTTTCTGACGTTCACGGGTTTTCAGGATCAGCTGGCTGGAAGAAATATCCAAGACGGACATCGTGGCGTTAATCACGTCGAACAAACGCTGACGGGCTTTCTGCGCATCAACCGTTTTCGGTGGCGCATATTCCTGAACCACAACTTTGCTGCCGTAGCGGTCAACCGCCACGTTGTAGTCCGGCAAATCGGCGTCATACAGACGATAGCATTCGATGCCCTGCTGTTTGGCCCATTTCTCCAGTTTCTTAACATTTTTCCGGAGGCGGTTGGCGTAATCTTCTGCCATTTGCGCACCTGCCGCGCCGGTCGGGTTTTCCGCCAGCTGGTAGTTTTTCTGCACACATTCCAGCGGGCCGTTTTTCGCTTTGAACTGGCGCTCAGCGCGCAGCTGGAGACAACTTAACAACTCAGGTGACGCACTGAATAAGGAGAGCTGCCAGCCGCCAAACTGTGTCTTCATAATGCGGCCAAGCATGTTGTGCAACGCAATCAGCGCCGGTTCGCTTTCCAGACGCTCGCCGTATGGCGGATTGCTGATCACCGTCCCGGTCGGGCCTTCCGGCAGCGGATTCACCAGTTTGCCGACTTCGGCAGCGTCAAAGCTGATCAATTCTGCCACACCCGCGCGACGGGCGTTGGCACGTGCCATCTCGATAACGCGACGGTCGATATCAGAGCCGAAGAAGCGTGATGATGTTTCCTGAACGCCACGGCGGGTACGAACCTGCGCTTCGGCAGTCAGTTCACGCCACAGTTCAGCGTCAAATTTGCTCCAGCCGGTAAAGCCCCAGTGCTGGCGATGCAGGCCCGGCGCGCGATCGGCGGCAATCATGGCTGCTTCAATCAGCAACGTACCGGAACCACACATCGGGTCGACCATTGGCGTACCCGCCTGCCAGCCAGAACGCATCACGATAGCCGCGGCCAGGTTTTCTTTCAGCGGAGCCTGGCCGGTCAGGTCACGATAGCCGCGCTGATGCAGGCCTTCGCCGCTGAGATCCAGCGCGACGCTGGCAGTATCACGTTGCAGAAACACGTTAACGCGGATGTCCGGTTGCTGTTTTGCCACATTCGGACGTTCGTCCATTTTGCGGGTAAAACTGTCAACGATGGCGTCTTTCACTTTCAACGCGCCATACTGGCTGTTACGGATTTCGTCGTTCAGGCCGCTGAAATGCACGGCAAACGTTTTTTCCACTCCAAACACGGACGGCCAGTCAATCGCCATCACGCCGAGGTAAAGATCCAGATCGCTGTGAACTTTGAATTCGTTCAGCGGTAACAGGATGCGCGAAGCCAGACGGCTCCACAGTAAGCTCCGATACATCAGGCGATCGTCACCTTCAAAATGTACCCCTCCCTGCACAACTTTGCAGGCTTGCGCACCCAGCGTTTCCAGTTCGCTTTTTAACAGTTCTTCCAGTCCACGCGCCGTGCTGGCAAACAAAGAGTTCATATCGACATATCACCAAAAATAAAATTGTTGCGCATTATAGCTAATCCCCACCGCTTGTCATAAAGTCTCTGGTTCTCTTTAAGACTTTATATACAGAGAGGCGACGTTCAGTGCCCATTCTTTCACGTTTATTCGTACACCCGGTCAAATCCATGCGTGGTCTGCAAGTCTCCCACGCACTGGTTACAGCAACAGGACTGACGTTCGACCGCCAGTTCATGATTACCGATACGCAAGGCACTTTTATTACGGCCCGCCAGTATCCCAACCTTGTCCTGTTCACCCCGGTGATCCTGCCCGATGGCCTGATGATCTCTGCGCCAGAAGGTGACAGCATCAGCGTAAAATTCCGTGAATTCGCCGGTGAAAACTCTCCGACAGAAGTCTGGGGCAATCAGTTTACCTCACTCATCGCGCCGGAACCGGTAAATCGCTGGTTAAGTGCTTATTTAAAGCGTGACGTCCAGCTTCGCTGGGTTGGCGAAGAGCCGACGCGCCGTGTGAAAAAACATCCGGAAGTCCCGTTGTCGTTTGCCGACGGCTTCCCGTATCTGCTGATCAATGAAGCGTCGATGCAGGATTTACAGCGCCGCTGTCCGGGGGGGGTACGCATTGAGCAATTCCGGCCCAACATTGTGGTCAGTGGCACCGAAGCTTATGCCGAAGATACCTGGCAGACGATCCGCATCGGCGAAGTCATTTTCGATCTGGTCAAACCGTGCAGCCGCTGTATTTTCACCACGGTCAGCATTGAGCGCGGACGTAAACATCCGCGTGGCGAACCGCTGAAGACCTTGCAGGGCTACCGTACTGCCAGCGATGGCGACGTGGATTTCGGCCAGAATATGATTGCGCGAAATACCGGCGTGATCCGAGCGGGCGACAGCGTTGAGGTGCTGGCCACCAAACCACCGCGGCCTTACGGCGCAGGTGAAGTGGTTGAAAACGTCGACGCACCGAAAAGCACTGCGCAGGACGTGACCATCAATTATCAGGGCACGCAGTTTACCGGGAATAATCAGCAGATTTTGCTCGAACAACTGGAATTGCAGGGATTACGGATCCCATATTCGTGTCGTGCGGGAATATGTGGTGCCTGCAAAATGACATTACAAGAGGGAAAAGTTTCGCCGCTGAAAGAAAGCGCAGTGGGCAAAGACGGAATGATATTGTCGTGCAGCTGTATTCCGGCCTCAGATATTATCATCGGCTAGAAAACGCAGTTAATGCAGAGTCAGGCAGTTTAAACCGGAATTAAAGAACTTAAACTGCCTGATCGTAGACATCGCTGTCTACCCGGAATGCCGCTGGCATCAACCGGTCATGCATCACTTTGATCGCATCACCTAACACCATCCCGCGCCCTGCCACTGTCAGACGTTCCTGCGCCAGCAGGCACAGACTGGCGTTATCGCCGGACTCAACCACCAGTAATGTCGCCTGCTCACCACTTTCCATTACCTGCACCTGCGCAAGCTGACCGTTTGCTGGCTGGAAAGGACGATGTTGCTGACTGAAATGCCAGCTCTTAGGCATCAGCGGTTTTAAAAAGCGAAAGGCGACTAATGCATTTAATACTAATTCGGCGCGCTGCTCGGCGGCCAGGCGAATATGTTTGCACTGCTCTTCGAAATCAAAATACAGCGCCGCATCATCGACACAAAATGACATATCGCCGAACGCATCCGGCGTTAACATTTTAGCGGGGAATCGGGAACGGAAAATCATGCCATTAGCGAGATCCAACATAAGCCGGTCATGTTCAGTATCAAAATACCAACGCCAATTATCATCTGGTTTGATTTTCATTTCGTCATCCTGTTTGCGCGATGCCCTCTGCCTGTTTGTTCGTGATGTTCTATTGTTACCTGATCCGATAAGAATAGAATTTTTTATTACGAACGGGTATCAGACAAATCCTGAGCCTGAATAATGGTCAGTGGACAAAATATAGACGAGCCGGGTTAATAAATAAACCCCTGACTCGCCTTAAGGATGAAAAATATCAGAGGTGAGTAACAATATCTTTGATCAAACCTGGTCCGCGGAAGATAAATCCGGAATAGATTTGAATTAATGATGCACCGGCTGCCATTTTTTCACGCGCTGCCGTCAGGGAATCAATGCCACCGACGCCAATAACAGGCAGACGACCTTGTAATTCATTTGACAGCATACGGATAATTTCTGTGCTGCGCAGTTGCAGCGGGCGACCGCTTAGTCCGCCTACCTGATCACAATTATTAAGGCCCTGGATCAGTTTACGATCGAGCGTCGTGTTAGTCGCAATCACACCATCCATATTATGACGCACCAGACTGTCGGCTATTTGGATCAATTCTTCCTCAGAAAGATCCGGCGCGATCTTCACAGCAACCGGCACATATTTCTGATGACGTTGCTGAAGTTCAAGCTGCTTATTTTTAATCGCCGCCAGTAAATCATCCAGCGCTTCGCCGTATTGCAGTGAACGTAATCCCGGCGTGTTTGGTGAAGAAATATTCACCGCGATATAACCCGCGTACGGATATACCTTTTCCATACAGGTCAGATAATCATCTTTACCCTGCTCGACCGGAGTATCTTTATTCTTGCCGATATTAATCCCCAGGATGCCGTCAAAATGGGATTTTTTGACGTTATTCACCAGATTATCCACGCCGTGGTTATTGAAACCCATGCGGTTAATCAGGCCTTCTGCCTCAACGATGCGAAATAAACGTGGCTTATCATTACCCGCCTGCGCGCGCGGTGTCACGGTTCCCACTTCCACAAAACCAAATCCCATTGCGCCGAGTGCATCAATACATTCGCCGTCTTTATCCAGGCCAGCAGCCAGCCCCAGCGGGTTCTTAAAAGTTAATCCCATGCAGGTCACCGGTTTGGCCGGAACGGACTGACGAATTAAAAACTCAAGTGGGGTGCCGGAGATGCGGCTTAACTGGCGGAAGGTTAACTCGTGGGCGCGTTCTGGATCGAGCTGAAACAGTGCTTTCCTGACAAAAGGATAATACATGGAGACTCCTGGATTCCCGGTGGCTAGACGGGGCGGTATTATCGACTAAGCGTCAGGCAATTGGAAACGATAACCAGCGGATTGGCACAATAATTGTTTCCGTACGCAAACGATTACTTTTTATTTACCTTAATTTTACTTTTATTCCCCCCGCGCCCGCTTCATCCCTGCTTTATCCGTTTTCAAACTATTCATAGCCAAAATTGAGATTTCCGGTGCGCAGCGTCCCCCTGTTACGTTTACTCCACTTTGTTAAAGAAAATAATGGTTCTATTACTTTTTGTTATAAGGAAGAGAGATGCGCGTTATAACAATCGCAGGCAGCCCGCGACAACCTTCACGTTCTTCCTCCCTGCTGGCGCTCAGCCATCAGTGGCTGGCAAGCCGCGGCGTCGAGGTTTTCACCTATACGATTCAGGATTTTTCTGCTGACGACCTGCTTTTCGCAAATTTCGCCAGCCCGCAGCTCAAACAGCTGACTGCTGAACTGGCAAGCGCCGATGGATTGATCGTGGCAACGCCGGTCTATAAAGCCTCGTTTTCCGGTGCACTGAAAACATTGCTGGATTTGCTGCCGGAACGCGCGCTCGACCATAAAGTTGTACTGCCGCTGGCCACCGCCGGTTCGATCGGCCACATGCTCGCCGTGGATTACGCGCTCAAACCGGTACTGGCGTCGCTCAAGGCCCAGGAAGTTTTGCAGGGCGTTTTCGCCGATGACAGCCTGATCACCGATTACCAGAGTTACCCGGCGAAGCTTGATCCCGCACTTGAAGAGCGTCTGACCGAATCGCTGGAGAACTTCTATCTGGCACTCAGCCGCCGCCGCCCGCTGGCGCCGTCAGTCGCGTCCCTTTCTGCTCAGGCATTACGCGTTTAACTTTAAAAGGAATTAACCATGCCAGCATCCTTCTCTTTATTACGCCGCCTGCCGGTTATTGCCGGGCTGCTGACCAGCCTGACGCTAAGCGGTGCGGCGCTTGCGCAGGAAAAAGATCCCGCACAGTTACGCATCGCCTACCAGAAAGGATCCGTCGGCCTGGTGCTGGCGAAATCTCATCAGTTACTGGAAAAGCGTTTCCCGGACACCAAAATCAGCTGGGTGGAATTTCCTGCAGGGCCGCAGATCCTGGAAGCACTGAACGTTGGCAGCATTGATTTGGGCGGAACCGGTGATTTGCCACCGCTGTTCGCGCAGGCCGCGGGCGCGGATTTGCTGTATATCGGTTCTGAACCGCCGAAGCCGAAAGCTGAAGTTATTCTGGTCGACAGCAACAGCCCGATTAAAACTGTCGCGGACCTGAAAGGACATAAAGTGGCTTTCCAAAAAGGCTCCAGCTCGCACAATTTACTGCTTCGTGCGCTGCAACAGGCCGGGCTGAAATTCACCGATATCCAGCCGGTTTATCTGACGCCCGCTGACGCCCGCGCGGCTTTCCAGCAGCATGACGTCGATGCCTGGGCTATCTGGGATCCGTACTACTCCGCCGCTGAAGTTCAGGGCGATGTCCGCGTCCTGACCGACGGTTCCACGCTGCACCAGACCGGTTCTTTCTATCTGGCACCGAAAAAATATACCGAAGCGAATCCGCAATTTATCAGCGCCGTTCTGGACGTGTTAACGCAGGCGAATGCGCTGACGAAAACCGACCGTGCGCAAAGCATCACGCTGCTTTCCCAGTCGATGGGGCTGCCGGATAAAGTCGTGGCGTCTTATCTCGATCATCTGCCGGATATGCCAATCACACCGGTCAGTGCTGAAACGGAAAAACGCCAACAGCAAACCGCCGATTTGTTCTATGAAAACCATATTTTGCCAAAACCTGTTGAGATTAAAGATCGCATCTGGAAGCCCGCTGTACAGGCTAACTGATCACTCATTGAGCCGCCCGCTGAGCGGCACCCGTGACGAATTGAGAGGAAAAACAACATGAGTCTGAACGTATTTTGGTTCTTACCTACCCACGGCGATGGCCGTTATTTAGGCACTGAAGAAGGCGCGCGAGTAGTCGATCACGGCTATCTTCAGCAGATCGCACAGGCCGCCGACCGCCTGGGTTTTGGCGGTGTATTGCTGCCAACGGGCCGTTCATGTGAAGACTCATGGCTGGTGGCCGCCTCACTGATTTCGGTGACTCAGCGTTTGAAATTTCTGGTCGCGCTGCGTCCGGGGATTATTTCTCCGACGCTGGCTGCCCGTCAGGCCGCCACGCTGGACCGGCTTTCCGGCGGTCGTGCGCTGTTTAATCTGGTGACAGGCGGTGATCCCACCGAACTGGCTGCCGAAGGTTTGCACCTCAATCACAAGGAACGCTACGAAGCGTCCGCCGAATTTACCCGTATCTGGCGTCGTGTGCTGGAAGGGGAAACCGTGGATTACGAAGGCAAACACATTCAGGTGAAAGGGGCGAGCCTGATGCACCCGCCAGTTCAGTACCCCCGTCCGCCGCTGTATTTTGGCGGTTCTTCTGACGAAGCGCAGGATCTGGCCGCTGAGCAGGTTGAACTTTATCTCACCTGGGGTGAACCGCCGGCACTGGTGAAAGAAAAAATCGAGCAGGTCCGTGCGAAAGCCGCAGCGAAAGGCCGTACCGTGCGTTTCGGTATTCGTCTGCACGTGATTGTCCGCGAAACAAACGAAGAGGCCTGGCGCGCAGCCGACAAGCTGATTGCCAACGTGGATGACGAAACTATTCAGCGTGCGCAGGCCGCATTTGCGAAAACTGATTCCGTCGGTCAGCACCGCATGGCCGCCCTGCACGGCGGCGATCGCAACAAACTGGAAATCTACCCGAACCTGTGGGCAGGCATTGGTCTGGTGCGTACCGGAGCCGGCACGGCGCTGGTCGGAGACGGCCCGACCGTTGCGGCCCGCATGCAGGAATATGCCGATCTGGGCATCGATACCTTTATTTTCTCCGGTTATCCGCATCTGGAAGAAGCGTACCGCGTCAGCGAGCTGCTATTCCCGCATCTGGATCTGGCAAAACACGAAGACGATCAAACCGTGAAAAAAGCCATTTTGCCGCGCGGTGAACTTGTGGCGCACGATTTTGCGAATAAACGTGCCGCCAGCCAGCATTAAGGAGAATAAAGATGACGAGATCACAACGCTGGCTGAACCGCGCCGCGCCCTGGGTCGTTCCGGTTGTCCTGATCGGCGGCTGGCAGCTGGCGGTTGAAGCTGGCTGGTTGTCTAACCGCATACTTCCGGCACCGAGCGCGGTGGTGGAAGCCTTCTGGACACTGGCCAAAAGCGGCGATCTCTGGCAGAACCTGAAGATCAGCACCTTCCGCGCGCTGACCGGTTTTGCCATCGGCGGTAGTCTGGGTTTACTGCTCGGCTTTATCACCGGGCTTTCACGCTGGGGCGAACGTCTGCTCGACAGCTCGCTGCAAATGCTGCGGAACATTCCGCATCTGGCCCTGATCCCGCTGGTGATTTTGTGGTTCGGCATCGATGAATCCGCCAAGATTTTCCTGGTGGCGCTGGGCACGCTGTTTCCGATTTATCTCAATACTTATCACGGCATCCGCAACATTGACCGCGGTTTGCTGGAAATGTCGCGCAGCTACGGTTTATCCGGTTTCCCGCTGTTTATTCAGGTGGTTTTACCGGGCGCGCTGCCGTCGATTATGGTCGGCGTTCGTTTTGCGCTGGGCTTTATGTGGCTGACGCTGATCGTCGCGGAAACCATTTCGGCTAATTCAGGCATCGGGTATCTGGCGATGAACGCCCGCGAGTTTTTACAAACTGACGTCGTGGTTGTGGCCATTGTGTTGTACGCCATCCTCGGCAAACTGGCCGATGTGCTGGCCCGCCAGCTGGAAAGTGTCTGGCTACGCTGGCACCCGGCCTATCAGAAAAAACAAGGAGACGCCGCATGAGCGCACCTGCACGTATCGGGCAAGGCACGCCGGTCACCTTATCCGGCATCACGAAAAAATACGGCAACCGCGCCGTACTGAATGATATCAATCTGCGTATTCCACCCGGCCAGTTTGTGGCCGTTGTTGGCCGCAGCGGTTGCGGGAAAAGTACCCTGCTGCGCCTGCTCGCAGGGCTGGAAAAAACCACGCAAGGCGAGCTGCTCAGCGCCAGTGCGCCGTTGAGTGAAGTTCGGGAAGATACACGGTTGATGTTTCAGGATGACCGCCTGCTGCCGTGGAAAAAGGTGATTGATAACGTCGGGCTGGGTTTGAAAGGTCAATGGCGTGAAGCCGCGCGGGCAGCGCTGGAAGAAGTCGGGCTGGCCGACCGCGCCGACGAATGGCCTTCGGCGTTATCCGGCGGACAAAAGCAACGCGTGGCGCTGGCACGGGCGCTGATCCACCGCCCCCGTTTGCTTTTGCTGGACGAACCGCTGGGTGCGCTCGATGCGCTGACGCGTATTGAAATGCAAAGCCTGATAGAACGTTTATGGCAGCAGCATGATTTCACCGTTTTGCTGGTGACACATGATGTCAGCGAAGCGGTCACGGTCGCGGATCGCGTGATCCTTATCGACCAGGGGCAAATTGGCATGGATTTGACCATTGATTTGCCACGCCCGCGCCGTAAAGGATCTGCCCGTCTGGCTGAGCTGGAAGCGGAAGTGCTGGAACGCGTGCTGACGCCACAGCCTGCGCAGAACGTTCCGCAGGAAGCGAAACGCGCGCAGAGTTGACGGAAAGTCCCGTCATCTCAACATGTAAAAAGGGCGATGTTTCCATCGCCCTTTTGCCTTACTGCGTTTCTGCGGTTAGTTACGCATCTAACGCTTTGGTGATTTTCTCGAACAAATCACCGGACAGATTTTCCAGCCCTTTCAGCTGTTCCAGTGCCTTACGCATCTGCGACTGACGGCCAGCATCATAACGTTTCAGACGGATCAGCGGCTCAATCATACGTGCGGCAACCTGCGGGTTACGCGTGTTCAGATCGGTCAGCATTTCGGTCAGGAACTGATAACCGCTGCCATCTGCGGCGTGGAATGCAGAAGGGTTAGCCGACGCGAACGCACCAATCAGTGAACGGACGCGGTTCGGGTTGCCCATGCTGAATGAACGGTGGTTGAGCAGTGAACGTACTTTCTGCAACACATCGGCCGCCGGGCTGGTCGCCTGCTGGATAAACCATTTATCCATAACCAGGCCATCGTGATGCCAGCGCTCGTCGTAAGCGGCCAGCAGTGTTTCGCGACAAGGCAATTGCGCGGACACAGCGGCGGCCATTGCGGCCAGTGAGTCGGTCATGTTATCGGCCTGCTCAAACAGGGTTTTAACCTGCTGATCAGCCAGAGTAACATCCTCAAAAGCCAGATAATGCAGGCAGGTATTACGCAGTGAACGTTTACCGATATCTTCATGCACAACACGATACGCAGGCAGACGATTGGCGTTATAAACCGCCAGGAATTCATCGGCCATTTCCGTTGCCAGGCAGCGGGTAATGGCGTCGTGAACGGCGCTGATGGCTTCCGGATCGATGATCTCAAACAGTTCTGCAATTTCGTTTTCAGACGGAAGGGTCAGGATCTGCGCCGCCAGTGCCGGATCAATATTTTCATCCAGCAGTACCGCACGGAACGCATCCGCCACATGCAGCGGAAGAGACAGAGGCTGTTTCTGCTGATGACGTGCCACGTTCAGTTTGATGTAAATCGCCAGCAGGCTTTGCGCCGCATCCCAGCGGGCGAAATCGTTACGCGCGTACTTCATCAGGAAAGTCAGCTGATGATCGCCCCACTTGTAATCGAGTTTCACCGGCGCGGAGAATTCACGTAATAAAGAAGGCACCGGCGGGTATTCCACATCGTCAAAGATGAAGGTCTGCGCGGCTTCGGTCACATTCAGCACGTTGCTGACCGTCTGACCGTTTTGTTTCAGCGCAATCACGTTGCCCTGCGGATCGTAGAGTTCGATATCCAGCGGAATATGCAGTGGCAGCTTTTCAGTCTGATCAGGCGTTGGCGGGGTTTTCTGGCTGACGGTCAGGGTGTATTGCTGTTTTTCCACGTCGTAGTCGTCGCGCACGGTCAGCACCGGCGTGCCGGACTGACTGTACCAGCGGCGGAATAGCGACAGGTCAACATTCGAGGCATCTTCCATCGCCTGCACGAAATCGTCGCAAGTCGCAGCGCTGCCGTCGTGGCGCTCGAAATAAAGCTGCATTCCGGCCTGGAATTTCTCTTCGCCCAGCAGGGTGTGCAGCATGCGGATAACTTCAGAACCCTTCTCATACACAGTCAGCGTATAGAAGTTATTCATTTCGATAACTTTTTCTGGACGAATAGGATGCGCCATCGGGCTGGCATCTTCAGAGAACTGCGCGCCACGCATAACGCGGACGTTATCGATACGGTTGACGGAACGGGAGCCCAGATCAGAGCTGAATTCCTGATCGCGGAATACTGTCAGGCCTTCTTTCAGGCTCAGCTGGAACCAGTCGCGGCAGGTCACGCGGTTACCGGTCCAGTTGTGGAAGTATTCGTGGCCGATCACCGCTTCAATTCCGAGGTAATCTTTGTCGGTCGCAGTTTCGGCTTTTGCCAGCACGTATTTGGAGTTAAAGACGTTCAGGCCTTTGTTTTCCATTGCGCCCATGTTGAAGAAATCAACGGCAACAATCATGAAGATGTCGAGATCGTATTCGAGATTGAAGCGGGTTTCGTCCCATTTCATCGACTGTTTCAGGGATTCCATTGCCCAACCCGCGCGATCCAGATTGCCGCGGTCAACGAACAGCTCCAGCGCCACATCGCGGCCTGAACGGGTTTTGAAAGAATCACGCAGAACGTCGAAATCACCAGCAACCAGCGCAAACAGGTAGCAAGGTTTCGGGAACGGATCTTCCCATTTTATCCAGTGTTTGCCACCTTCCAGCTCCCCCTGATCAATCCGGTTACCATTGGACAGCAGATAAGGATAGCGGGCTTTGTCAGCTACAATTCGGGTGGTGAAGCGCGCCAGAACATCCGGGCGATCCAGATAATAGGTAATGTGGCGGAAACCTTCGGCTTCACACTGAGTACACAGCGCTTCCCCGGAAAGATACAGCCCTTCCAGCGCGGTGTTTTTCGCCGGGTGAATTTCGTTAACAATCGCCAGTTCGAACGCTTCAGGCAGGCCAGTGATTTCCAGCGCGCCTTCTTTTAACTGATATTGAGGCCAGTCCTGACCGTTAATTTTCAGGCTGATAAGCGTCAGATCTTCCCCGTTGAGCACCAGCGGAGCGCCTTCTGCACCCTGTCGTTTAATCTGGCTGACGGCGGTCACAAGGGTCTTCTGTGCATCAAGCTCGAAATTCAGGTCGATATCCGTGATGGTGTAGTCCGGCGCACGATAGTCGTGGCGAAACTTGGCTTGTGGCAGTTGAGTCATAAAAAACCTTTTGGCGTTTTCATTGTTTAGGGTGATGACGATTCATGGCATTGAAGCGGGCGCTTTTTGTCAGCAAATCGCTGCGCAGAGCCCTGCCGGCCTTCATACTTTTCTCTCTAAACTCTAACACAGGCACCAGAAAATCCCAGATTGTTGCCAGTTTGTGAGTGCGTATGCGCACCTTTCAACCAAAACACAGAAATTTGTCTTAAAGGGCCTTTCTCGGGCTTAAAAATGGAAGTCCGATCGCCGTCACATTCTGCACTGATAAAACTGTACTTTTCAAAACGCACTTTTGCGCAGTTTTTTATGCTCTATTTTCTTATTCGTTACATAAATTCAATATTTAAATCCGATCGGGAGTCATTAGCATGATCATGAATACGATGAATCACTGAGGCTAATAATAAAATGAGTGACACCTGCGCCCCCGACCAGGGGATAACAAATCAAAAAACATTAAATAACAATACATTATCAGCCAGAATTGACTCGCTTCCCGCTTCCGCCGGGCTATGGCGTTTTATTATTTTGCTCTCGCTGGGTGGATTCTTCGAACTCTACGACCTTTTCCAGACGGGATACATTAGTTCGGGTTTGATCGCAGAAAACATATTTCATATTGGCAGCGCCGGTGTACTCGGTATTTCCGATCAGGCCGCCTTCGCATCTTCCACATTTTTGGGCCTTTTTCTCGGCGCGAGCATGCTGGCACCTAACGCTGACCGGTTTGGCCGCCGCATGACATTTATGTTTGCGCTGGCGTGGTATGGCTGTTTTTCATTACTGATGGCGTTCCAGAACAGCGCGGAGGGGATCATTCTTTGCCGCTTTCTGGTCGGGATTGGCCTGGGACTGGAGCTGGTAACGATTGATACCTATCTGACCGAATGGGTTCCCAGTCATCTGCGAAGCCGAGCCTTTGCGTTTGCTTTCTTTATACAGTTCCTCTCGGTTCCGGCCGTCGCCCTGATGTCCTGGTGGCTGGTTCCGCAGACTTTCTTCGGCCTCACAGGCTGGCGTTACGTAGTAATCGCCGGGGCGCTGTGTTCACTGATTATCTGGTTTGTGCGTAAAAACCTGCCTGAATCCGCCCGGTGGCTGGCACAGCAGGGAAGAAACGAAGAGGCGCACAATGTCGTATCGGCGATGGAAAAACACTGCGGCGTGGCCGAAAGCCCGGCATATGTCGCGCCTGAACAGGCCAGCGGATTACCGCGAAAAGGCACGTTCAGGGAAATTTGGTCATTTCAATACCGCAAACGCACGCTGATGCTGACGGTAATGAACTTCTTCCAGGCCATCGGTTTCTTTGGTTTTGGCAACTGGCTGCCCGCCCTGCTTTCCGGCAAAGGCACTACAGTGACCCACAGTTTGCTTTACGCCTTCTTTATTACACTGGCGTATCCGCTGGGTTCTCTGATTTGCAGCCGTTATGCCGACAAGATCGAAAACAAATGGCAAATCGTCCTTTCTTCCCTGATGACGGTAATTTTCGGCACCCTCTTCGCGTTTCAGACTCATCCGGTCATGCTGGTCATTTGTGGTTTCCTGATCACCTATTCCAACGCATGGCTGACATTCAGTTATCACGCGTATCAGACCGAGGTATTTCCGACACACATCCGCGCCCGTGCGGTGGGTTTCTGTTATTCCTTCAGCCGTTTGTCGACCGTCTTTAGCAGTATTTTGATCGGCCTGATCCTGCAATATGCCGGAACGCAGGGCGTGATTGCGTTCATCGTCCTCAGTATGATTATCGTGATGCTGGTGATCGGGATTTTTGGCCCTAAGACGCGGGGGATTAATCTGGAAAACATCTGATCGTTTACTATCGTGAACAAACGAAGCGGAATGAACACACAAAAATCGGGGTAAAATCGCCCCGATTTTTCTTTTCTGAATGTCAGGTTGATTAAATTTATGTAATCAATTTGTGCTTTTTTTAATCCGGAAGATCGCCTGTTTGCCCATATTCCCTATGTTTGAGCACAATTAAGCCTCGACCATTTGCAGACAATTATGATGTGATGAGGGTTCTTTAACAGGATAATACGGTATACTTCACAGACTTTGCTGTTTTATCCAGAACGTTTTTTTTACGGAACGGTTGTTTGTGTTCAAACACTCAGTTTCTGACGAGGATGCTGTAAGCGCGCTATGATTCCATACGCCTCCCCGATTTTGACTTCGCTGTTAGATACCGATGCCTACAAGCTTCATATGCAGCAAGCGGTTTACCATCGCTATCGCAATATTAACGTCGTGGCTGAGTTCCGTTGCCGCGGTGATGAACTTCTGGGCGAATACGCCGGCGAAATTCGTCTGCAGATCCAGAAAATGAGCCAACTGGCGCTGACCGACGACGAATTCACCTATCTTTCCGGGTTGCCCTTCTTCACCCGGGATTATCTCAACTGGCTGAAAACGTTCCGCTACAATCCTGAACATGTCACCGTTTCCGATCACAACGGGCATTTGCACGTGCGCATTGAAGGGCCGTGGCGTGAAGTGATTATGTGGGAAGTGCCGCTGCTGGCCGTCATCAGTGAAGTTGTGCACCGTCAGCGCTCGCCGGATATTACCGCGAAAATGGCGGTCGATCAGCTGCGTAAAAATCTCGCCAGTTTCAAGGAACAGGCCGCTGACATTGATCTTTCCGCTTTTCGGCTGATGGATTTCGGCACGCGTCGCCGTTTCTCCGGTGAAGTTCAGGAAGCGATTGTCACCACGCTGAAAAACGAATTCCCTTATCTGGTCGGCACCAGCAACTACGATTTAGCCCATAAATTGCAGCTGACGCCGGTTGGAACACAGGCGCACGAGTGGTTCCAGGCACATCAGCAAATCAGCCCGGTTCTGGCGAACAGCCAGCGCGCGGCCTTACAAGCCTGGCTTGAAGAATATCCCGATCAGCTGGGCATTGCCCTCACGGACTGCATCACCATGGATGCTTTCCTGCGTGATTTCGGAACAAAATTCGCCAACGCTTATCAGGGACTGCGTCATGACTCCGGGGATCCGGTTGAATGGGGTGAAAAAGCGATTGCACATTACCAGGCGCTCGGAATCGACCCGATGACCAAAACGCTGGTGTTTTCCGACAATCTGGACCTGGATAAAGCGCTGCATTTGTACCGGCATTTCCATCAGCGGGTGAATCTGGTCTTTGGTATCGGCACACGCCTGACCTGTAATATCCCGCACGTCAAACCGCTGAACATCGTGATCAAACTGGTTCAGTGCAATGGCAAACCGGTAGCAAAACTTTCTGACAGCCCGGGAAAAACCATCTGCCAGGATAAAGCGTTTGTAAAAGCGTTGCGTAAGGCATTCGATCTGCCGCTGGTTAAGAAAGCATCCTAAGACATAAATACTGTGCCGGAAAAATGAACGCCGGCACAGTGATGTATTTTTCCCCGTAATAATGCCTCGCATTCTCTTCCTTTATATAGCTACGATTTAATTCGTTCGGCTTTCATTCGTTCGGTTAATAATTTCAGCCAATCCATCCTTCTGCCTGTGAATTCTTGGCTGACGATGACGATTTCTGCTTGTGTCCTGAGAAAGGCTAAGTAACATAGCAAAATCCCTTTTTACAGGGTGTCCAATATTTCTTAGTCAACATATATAAAGAAAGAGAGAAATCTATGAGCGTTGTGCCTGTAGTCGACGTACTGCAAGGCCGTGCTGCGGTTGACAGTGAAGTCACCGTACGCGGTTGGGTACGTACCCGGAGAGATTCTAAAGCTGGTATCTCATTCGTCGCCGTTTATGACGGCTCCTGCTTTAATCCATTACAGGCCGTCGTCAATAATTCTCTGCCCAATTATCAGGAAGACGTTCTGCGCCTGACGACCGGTTGCTCAGTAGAAGTGACGGGTACCGTTGTGGCTTCACCTGGCGAAGGCCAGAGTTTCGAGCTGCAGGCAACTGCCGTTAAGGTCGTGGGTTGGGTGGATGATCCTGATACTTATCCGATGGCGGCAAAACGCCACAGCATCGAATATTTACGCGAAGTAGCTCACCTGCGTCCGCGCACAAACCTGATTGGTGCGGTTGCACGCGTGCGTAACACCCTGTCTCAGGCGATTCACCGTTTCTATCACGAAAACGGCTACTTCTGGGTATCCACCCCGCTGATCACTGCTTCTGATACTGAAGGCGCAGGCGAGATGTTCCGCGTTTCCACGCTGGATCTGCAAAACCTGCCGCGTACCGACAAAGGCGAAGTAGATTTCAGCGAAGACTTCTTCGGTAAAGAATCTTTCCTGACCGTGTCCGGCCAGCTGAACGGTGAAGCCTATGCCTGCGCGCTGTCCAAGGTTTACACCTTCGGCCCGACATTCCGTGCAGAAAACTCCAACACCAGCCGACACCTGGCTGAGTTCTGGATGGTTGAACCTGAAATTGCTTTTGCAACGCTGAACGATATCGCGTCACTGGCTGAAAACATGCTGAAGTATGTTTTCCAGGCCGTTCTGAACGAACGTTCAGACGATATGGCCTTTTTCGCAGAACGCGTAGACAAAGATGCTGTTGCACGCCTGGAGCGTTTTGTAACCTCCGATTTCGCGCAGGTGGATTACACCGATGCAGTAGAAATCCTAATGAATTGCGGTCAGAAATTCGAAAACCCGGTTTCATGGGGTGTGGATCTTTCATCCGAACACGAACGCTATCTTGCTGAGCAGCATTTTAAAGCGCCGGTCGTTGTGAAAAATTATCCTAAAGATATCAAATCTTTCTATATGCGCCTGAACGACGACGGCAAGACAGTCGCCGCGATGGATGTTCTGGCACCAGGCATTGGTGAGATTATCGGGGGTTCACAGCGTGAGGAACGTCTGGATGTTCTGGACGCCCGTATGGCTGAGATGGGTCTGAAACAGGAAGATTATTGGTGGTATCGCGATCTTCGTCGTTACGGCACCGTGCCACACTCTGGCTTCGGGTTAGGTTTTGAGCGTTTAGTTGCTTATGTGACCGGCGTCCAAAACGTGCGTGATGTGATCCCGTTCCCTCGCACACCACGTAATGCAACCTTCTAATTAAGTAACGTATTTTTATTTTACAAAATTGCCACAATTCAGAGGTCAGCTTAGCTGGCCTTTGTCATTTTTAAAGATAGATCCCTGTCACAAAGTTCCGTAAAATACACATTTTGAAATACATTTTTTCTAACTGAAACATATT
This sequence comes from Rahnella sp. ChDrAdgB13, assembly GCF_017655185.1. Lineage (NCBI taxonomy): Bacteria > Pseudomonadati > Pseudomonadota > Gammaproteobacteria > Enterobacterales > Yersiniaceae > Rahnella > Rahnella sp. ChDrAdgB13. The sequence goes on from NZ_JAEMGT010000023.1 coordinate 114,730, forward strand.
TAGTAATTTAGTAGCATTTTCGCTATGGATTAAGCGAACCTCGGATGGAATAGTGCGTTCAGACACAGGAGACACCAAACTTTCATGAATAGTTCCGTAAAGAATTATTCACGGCAGTGGCAGGTGTCCGAATAAAACCAATGAGGGTAATAATAATGATGAAGCGCAACATTCTTGCAGTGGTAATCCCAGCTCTGTTAGTTGCTGGTGCAGCTAATGCAGCAGAGATCTATAACAAAGACGGCAACAAACTGGACCTGTACGGTAAAGTTGATGCACGTCACACCTTCTCTGACAACGCTGGCGATGACGGCGACCAGACTTATGTTCGTTTCGGCTTTAAAGGCGAAACTCAAATTACTGACCAACTGACCGGTTACGGCCAGTGGGAATACAACGTTCAGGCTAACCACGCAGAAAGCGCTGGCGACGAAGGCAACAAAACTCGTCTGGGCTTCGCAGGTCTGAAATTCGGTGATGCTGGTTCATTCGACTACGGTCGTAACTACGGCGTGATCTACGACGTAATGTCCTACACCGACCAATTGCCAATCTATGGCGATGACACCATGTACCAGAACAACGACAACTTCATGGTTGGTCGTGCAAATGGTCTGGCTACTTACCGTAACAGCAACTTCTTCGGTCTGGTTGATGGCCTGAGCTTCGCTGTACAGTACCAGGGTAAAAACGACGAAGGTCGTGACAGCCGTGGTGCAGTTGATTCCAATGGCGACGGCTGGGGTACTTCTGCAGCTTACGCAATCGGCAACTCTGGTGTTAGTATCACTGGTGCTTACTTCTCTTCTAACCGTACTACTCTGCAGAAAGAAGATGGTACTGGTGACAAAGCTGACGCATACGCATTCGGCGCTAAATACGATGCTAACAACCTGTACCTGGCAACCTTCTACGGTGAATCACGCAACACCACCGATTACGGTAACCCAGACGCGATTGCTAACAAAACTCAGAACTTCGAAGTTGTAGCTCAATACCAGTTCGATTTCGGTCTGCGCCCGTCTATCGCATACCTGCAGTCTAAAGGTAAGAACCTGAATGGTTTCACCAACAACGGTTCTACCTACGCTGGCGGCGATGCTGACCTGGTTAAATACGTAGAAGTTGGTACTTACTACTACTTCAACAAAAACATGTCTACCTACGTTGACTACAAAATCAACCTGCTGGATGACAACAGCTACACCAAAGCAGCCGGTCGCAGCACAGACGACATCGTTGGTGTTGGTCTGCAATACCAGTTCTAATATCGCTTAACGATGCGCTTTCGGGCGCATCAAAGTGGATATCAAGGCAGGGCTTCGGCTCTGCCTTTTGCTTTTTTAGCATTTGCCTGAAAAGAGCTTTGCCACCCTATCTCATAAATTATTTTAATCTCGTACGTGTTCTCACAACTCTGCTTTCTTTTTACCGCAAACGGTTGGCAAATAAGGTCTCCGGCGTTACCCTGATGCCCTCTTTCGCAATATCAGGCTATGGAAGTTTCCAACATGTTTGAAAAAATCACTGCAGCACCTGCCGACCCGATTCTGGGTCTTTCCGATCTTTTCCGCGCGGACGACCGCTCAAATAAAATCAATCTGGGGATTGGTGTTTATAAAGATGAAACCGGTAAAACACCGGTTCTGGCCAGTGTGAAGAAAGCTGAACAATTCCTGTTGGAAAATGAAACGACAAAAACCTATCTGAGCATTGACGGGTTACCTGATTTTGCACGCTGTACGCAGGAATTGCTGTTTGGCAAAAACAACGCTGTGATTGCCGACAAACGTGCCCGCACCGCACAAACTCCGGGCGGAACCGGCGCATTACGTATTGCAGCCGATTTTATCGCCACCCAGACCAGCGCAAGACGCGTTTGGGTCAGCAATCCAAGCTGGCCAAACCATAAAGGCGTTTTCTCTGCTTCCGGTCTGGAAGTAGCAGAATACAATTATTACGACGCCGCGAATCACAGCCTCGATTTTGACGGCATGCTGAAAAGCCTGAGCAACGCACAAGCTGGCGACGTGGTGTTATTCCATGGTTGCTGCCACAACCCGACAGGCATTGATCCGACGGCTGAACAGTGGGCCCAACTGGCAGAATTGTCTGTCGCCAATGGCTGGTTGCCGCTGTTTGATTTCGCTTATCAGGGCTTTGCCAAAGGTCTGGAAGAAGACGCTGCCGGCTTGCGCCTGTTTGTGGCTAATCATAAAGAATTGCTGGTTGCGAGCTCTTACTCGAAAAACTTCGGGCTATACAATGAACGCGTGGGTGCCTGTACGCTGGTGGCGGCTGATGCTGAAACCGCAGACCGCGCATTCAGCCAGGTGAAATCCGTGATCCGTGCAAACTACTCTAACCCACCCGCTCACGGCGCCGCTGTTGTTGCCACTATTCTGGGTAACGAGGCACTCCGCACGCTGTGGGAGCAGGAACTGAGCGATATGCGTCAGCGTATTCACCGCATGCGTCAGCTGTTTGTCAGCACGTTGCAGGAAAAAGGCGCGCAGCAGGATTTCAGCTTCATTATCAATCAGAACGGGATGTTCTCATTCAGCGGCCTGACCAAAGATCAGGTGCTGCGTCTGCGTGATGAATTCGGCGTTTACGCAGTGAACTCTGGCCGTATCAACGTAGCCGGTATTACGCTCGAAAACATGGCACCGTTGTGTGAAGCCATTGTCGCCGTGCTGTAAGGATTCGGCGTTCTGAATTCCATTAAAAAGCCCGTCTGGAAACTGACGGGCTTTTTGTATTGGTATTCTGTTAGCCAAAACGTTTACCAGACCGGCATTTCATCCTGCAGGAAGGGGTTGGTTTTACGTTCATAGCCAAAATCGGACATTGGTCCATGACCCGGAATAAAGACGATATCATCACCCAACGGCAATAATTTTGTTTTGATTGAGTGAATCAGCGCCTGATGATCTCCACGCGGGAAGTCACTGCGCCCTACTCCGCCTTTAAAAATCACATCACCTGAAACTGCCAGGCGCGTTTTATCATTGATAAAAACAATGTGTCCCGGCGTATGTCCCGGGCAATGGAGCACAGAGAGTATTTCCTCGCCCACGCTCACGGTATCCCCTTCTTCCAGCCAGGTATCTGGCGTCAGCGGGTCACAATGATCAAGGCCGAACATCTGGCTTTGCGTTGGCAACGCATCGAGCAGGAACTGATCTTCCTTTTGTGGCCCAATGATCGGCACCTGATAATGGGCAGCCAGTTCAGCTGCGGCACCGACGTGGTCAAGATGGCCGTGTGTCAGCAAAATTTGCGTAACCAGCACACCTTTATCGGATACTTCGCGGATAATTTTTGCTGCTTCTCCGCCCGGATCGACAAGCGCGGCCTGATTCGTTTTTGTACACCAAATCAGTGAGCAATTCTGGCTGAACGCCGTGACAGTAATAAGATGGAATTTCATAGGGCTCCACAAAATGGCCTGTCCGTTTGGGCAGGCCATTAATTACGCACACTACCAGGTTCGTGCTGGTCCGGTATCAATGTGCACAAAGTTACTTCGTGGATAATATCCTACACCACCCATCCGCATTTTTAATGCTGCTTTGCGGATATTGCTCAGTTCGATGCCCTGAATATGGAAATCCATGGCCTGCCCGAGCGTGTGGTAACTGTGTTTTGCTACGCCGCTCCCCGGTTCACGCATACTGTTATTGGTCGCCAGAGAACGGTAGCCGGAAATTAACTGAACCGGTTTATTCGTTCCGCCGAGCATAACCTGCAAACGATAGAGGTGGTCGAAAAGCGCGGGATCGATGCTTTTTATTTTTTCCGCACGATAGTCCCTGAACAGATGATTCAACCGGGCCAACTCATCCTTGTTATAACGCTTTCCATCGAAAAACTCAGTTTTGAGGGTTTCGCCGGTATTCAGATTGTTAACCACTAAAATACGCGGACGAGGTGTGGAAAGAGTGGCGAATGCACGACCCGGAAGCAATGCAATCCCCATAGCGGCACTGCCTAATGCCAGCCATTTACGGCGATGTTTGTCGATTTCATTCATGAACAGTTTACTATCCGGTAAGAGAGTCAAAAATAAGCCCCATTCGGAACCGTTTTGAACCTTAACCGCCAAATTTCTGCGAGTCAAGGGACCCTGCAAAGCAAAACGAGCGTGCCAGTGGCTCACGCTCGTTGTCAGGCCAAGTATTCAGACCTTTATCAGATTAGTTTTACTGCATTTATTGGAGCAATATTTCCGCCTGAGGCAAAATTTGTGCACCTGATCTCACAGTCGCATCGTAATTGTAAATATCTGTACGGAATTGCGGCTTACCGTCGTCAGCCACCCAGGCCGTCAGATAGAACAGTTTTACCGGTATGTGATGACGGATCGCTACATACGTCGTATTACCGCCCTGAAGCGCTGAAGAAATTCGGGTATCGTTCCAGCCCGCATCTTGCAACAACATATTGGCCAGTTCCGACGCTTTGTTTACACGCACGCACCCTGAACTCAGCGCACGAATGTCTTTGCTGAACAGGTTGTGGTTAGGCGTATCATGCAGATAAATAGCATCTGAACTCGGCATATTGAATTTATACCGGCCAAGGGAATTGCTCGCGCCTGGTGCCTGACGGATGCGATACGGGAAATGACTTGGCGAAACCATCGCCCAGTCAATCATCGACGGATCAATCACTTCCGCATCATTGCTCCAGCCGGACAACACCTGATAACCGTGCTGCTGGAAGTACGATGGGTTGTTCATGGCCTTAGGCACAATGTCTTCACGCACTAAGGTCGTCGGCACGTTCCATGGCGGGTTGACCACGACATTATTCAGCGCGCTGCTCATTAAAGGCGTTTTGCGGCTCGGACGCCCGACAATGACCCGCGAGGATAAAACTTCGCTGCCGTTGAGATAATATGTGAGCTGGTAGTTAGGAATATTCACCATAATGCCCGTATTCACATTGCCCGGAAGAATACGTAAACGTTGAATGTTTAGAGCCAGCAATGTGGCGCGCAATTGCGGAGATGCATTCAGCCATTGGCGCGTGCGTCCGCCAATAATACCGTCAGCTTCTAACCCCTGCCATTTCTGGAAGCGCTTAACGGCTTCGACCAGATCCGGTGTGTACTGATTATTCGACACAGCAACCGGCGCGGCCGGAGCCGGTGTATCACCGGCCTGAACCGTCGGCAACACATCCTGAACCGAAGTCGCAGAAGGACTGACCGCCGGTGTCGCTGGCTGAGATTTATCGGCGGTCTCATCGACAGACAAATCGTCATTCGACGCACTTCCCGGTACATTAGGCGCAATAGTTTCATCGGTCGGTTTCGGCGATTTAGCCTCTTCCGGTGACGCCACCATCATCCCCGTCCGGGTCAGTATTTCACGCAGAGCAGGCACGTCATCGCTGATTTGGTCGGGACGTAAACTCGCAGCGCCAGTCATCACCGGCCACGGACGATTGTCTGTTAGCATCAGCTTCAGGGCATCGTGCATTTTAGCGTAATAAGGATGCTGTGGCGTCAGCGTTGACAGATACCGCGCCGTGTCACTTTGACGTACAGCCAGTTGCCACTGGTTAATCACCGTCAGCGGCGGCGTAGTCATTTTATATGGCACGTTGCTGTAAAGCCATTTGTCGCCATTGGCTTCGACGCTGCTGGTAAATTGCAAATACCCCAGCATCGCATCGGACAACACAACATCGCGCGCCATTCCCTTAACCTCAGGATCCGTCAGCCATTTAACCCACTGAGTAAACTGCGGCTGAATGCCTGAAATCGCCAGCTCAGCTAATTGCTGCTGGAAAATCTGGATGGATCCTCTGTCATTCCACATCGGCTGCATATGATTGGCAGCGTAAAGTGAGGACAAAGACGATAAATACAACGGACGAATGCCACGCGGCGCCAGTTCTGCCTGCAACTGACTCATGCTCTGAACGCTGGATAGCGTAGTTTTTCCTACCGGCATAGTGGGTACTGCGGCCCAGGTAGAAAACCATGGCGACAGACCGCTTGCCAGCAGACAGCTGGCGACTAAAAACCTGAGAGACCTTTGATTCATTAACATTTTCCCTTGCCTCCCGATAAATTGCCCAATTTGATCCCCAAAATTAAGCCAGCAGCTCTTAGATTAAGTATATAAAGAGAATTCTTTTTTTGCGTAGGAACTCAATGCAATAGAGTCCGTATCTCACGTAAAGACTCTAAGCCAGCCGTCAGCCGAAATAAAGACTTCATTGTGCACTTTCCATTCTGCGGCAAAGCATCAGCTCACTATTCAGCCAGGTATTTGAAAAATGTCTTAATAGTTATTTATGGATAAGACATATTCTTAATAAAGTATCAGAGAAATGAATAAGTAATATTCTGAGGGTAAATCAATATTTAAGGAAAACAGTATGAAGAAAATAAGGAGCCGCAAACAATAAAAAACGCCCCGGTAAAATACCAGGGCGTCAGGACTTCAGAAACGGATCAGGAAACGTCGGCCTCTGTCGTTGCCAGTGCAGGAAGCTCCGGAGCAAATCCACGTAAACCAACTACATGCACGTGTTCGTTATTGCCGAACACTTTACGTACCAGTTTGTAAGTCGTACCTTTTTCCGGGCTGATATTTTCCGGTGCCGCGATAATAAGCTGCATTTCCAACCTGTCGCAAAGCTCAAACAGAGTCGCGATAGATTTGGCATCCAGACGGGCCGCTTCGTCGAGGAACAGAAGGCGACAAGGCGAAATATCTTTACCACGCATGCGGCTCGATTCATCTTCCCAGCTCTGAACCACCATCACCAGAATCGACATACCCGTACCGATCGCTTCACCGGTAGACAACGCGCCACTCTCTGCACGCAGCCAGCCATCAGAACCACGGTTAACTTCCACCTCCATTTCGAGGTAGTTACGGTAATCCAGCAGTTCTTCACCGATCGTTTGCGGCGTGCGTTGCCCCATATCGATCTGTGGATTCAGGCGCTGATACAGTTTTGCCAGCGCTTCGGAGAAAGTCAGACGGTTGCTGCTGAACAAGTCCTGATGCTGTTCCTGTTGTTCAGAAAGCACATCCAGCAAACCGGCGTGGGCTTCACGTACATTGACGTTCAGACGCACACTTTTGACCTGACCAAAAGCCACGGCCTGCAGACCCTGGTTGAGCTGGCGGATACGGTTTTGTTCACGCTGAATCGTTTTGCGAATAATATTCGCCACACTCTTCGAGCTGATGGCCAGCTGTTGTTCACGCGCCGTCAGTTCTTCCGTCAGGCGTCCCAGCTCGATTTCCATCTGTTCGATGGCTTCCACCGGATCGTCGGTGCGGATAATATCCTGACGGATACGCTCGCGCAGATGCTGATAGACCGCAATGTAGAACTGAATTTTGCGCTCCGGACGTTTTGGATCCTCGGAAAGACGCAGCACATCGCGCAGATGTTCGTTGTCAGACACTGCCAGCCGCAGCGCCCCGAGGGATTTATCCGACATAGAACGTAGTTCGTCGCCGTCCATATAGGCCAGCTCGCGGCGGTGAAGACGGCGCTCAACGCCATTATCTTTCACTAGACGCATCACGGCGCACCAGCCGGCTTTCGACGTCACCACCTGCTCACGGCTCTGATGGTAATCGCGCTCCAGCTTGCGCAATTTCTTCTGCAAATTGTCCATCTCGGCTTCACAGAAAGTAATCTGTTTTTCGAGCTGGTTGCAGCGTGCACGGTTCGTACTGAGAGCGGTATGCAATTCATCGCGGCGCGTTTTGGCGCGCGCTTCGGCGTTCGGATCGGCCTGAACGCCAATATCCTGCAATTCCTGGCTCAGTTCTTTGAGCATGTCGCGTTTCGCATCAAACGAACTTTTCAGGGATGCCAGAACCTGGCTGTATTGCGTCAGCTGGGTCTGATGCTGACGCATCTGCTCACGAGCGCGGGTACGTTCCGCTTCCGCATGCTCCAGGCGTTGGCGCAGTTTGTCATTCAGGTCACTGTTTTCATTGAGCATACCGGCAGAATCGGTATAGCCGAAGTGAGCGCGACGCTGAACGACTTCGGTCAGGGCAAACGCCTGCTGTTTCGCCAGACGCTGTGAATGCTGAGCCTGCGCATAATCTTCTTTCAGCTGCTCGTGCTGTTCCGGGTCACTTTGTAACACCGAGACCAGCGGTTCGAGTTTGCCAAGAGAAATGCCATGCTGCTGGATGAAACGGGCAGAATCCTGCGCTTCATCCATTTCTTCACGGATTTCTTCCACACGGTCGATCAGCGTTTCGTCGCATAATAAACCAACACGCGGCTGCAATTTGTTCAGCATCGCGACAGCTTCTTTAGCCTGTTCGTATTGCTGACGTTGCTGCTGATTCTGGCTTTCGTGCGCATTCAGAGCGCGCTCGAGCTCACCACGACGTCCGCTTAGCGTGCGGATTTCTGCTTCAGGATCGGCATCAAAAGCAACGGCCAAATGGCTGCCGATGAAGCGGCTGAACGCCTGATGCGCGCGCTGGATTTTCTGGACGTCAAACGACAGTGTCGCGTAACGCTCGGATAAATTTTCGCGTTCTTTATGCAGGGTTTCCAGACGATTTTCACGCGCGGCACGGCCAAACAGCGGTACCTGCGGGAAGTGGGAATAACGCCACTGACGGTCGCCGGTTTTGACCAGCACCGCACCCTGCATTTCTTCCACTTCAAAGACGTTATCGTCAAATGACTGCGGATCCCCTTCGATCAGATAGAGGTCTTCCGGGCAATCATCCAGCCCGTCGAGCTGATCGCGGATCAACGACAGATCAGGCACGACGATCGCGTGACGTGACGGGCCATACAACGCGGAGAAATACGGGGCGTCGTCGATGGTGACGTCGTCATAAATCTCGGAGAGCAGTACGCCACCGAAACGTTCGGCCAGCGCAATCATGCGGGAATCTTCCGCACCGCTTGGCTGGCTCAGACGGGTAATCTGGCCTTCGATGCGGCGCTTACGTGCAGCGACTTCATCGCGTTCAACCGTCGTTTCCCGTTCGGTTTCCAGCAACTGCTGCATGTATTCAGTCACCTGCTGGCTGTTTTCCAGCGGTTCCTTACTTTGCTCACTCAGCTGGCTCAGTGCTTCCTGAGCGGCCAGCCAGACCGGCGCACGGGCAGTCAGTTCACGGATGCGCGACTGAACCTGTTCGAGTTCCTGACGCATTTCCATGCGGCGTTCACCGGCCTGTGAAACTACGCCCTGCAACTCTTCAATCTGGACTTCCAGCTCGCGCTGCATTTCGTCCAGATCTTCCGGCTGCACATCCTGCCCGGTGCGTTTGCAGAATTCCTGCAACTGACGCTCAGCGTCCTGCTGCTCACGAAGACGGCCTTCAAGCTCGGACAAACGCATGCGCAACGGTTCGACGCGCTCTGCCTGATGCTGCTGAGAAGACCAGTCGCGTAATAATTCACGCGCGGTTTGCCAGGCCTGACTGCGGCTGACTTCACCGGCGATTTTCACCACAAGCTGATACGCAGTTTCAAACTGATTGTGCGCCGCTGATGCCACGCTCATTTTTTGTTCCAGCTGGAGCAGGATTTCTGTGGCTTCCTGTTCTTTGCTCTGGAATGTTTCCAGCCATTCTTCGCTGTTCTGTGTGCTCAGATCCGGGATCTGGCACAGGTCGCGCGCACGTTCAATGGCCTGCAACGCTTGCTGGTATTGAATCGCACGGGTTTGCTGAACGTCCAGCGCCTGCTGGTAATCGGCAAGCTGGCTTTTCAGCTCATCGACTTCAAGCTCGGCGGCCTCAGCTCGCGCTTCATGTTCAGCATGCAGTTCGCTGGCTTCCGCCACGACTTCATTCTGTTCTTCCAGACGATACGTCAGCTCTTCAAGATCACCTTCATAACGCTCGATTTTTTCCTGCTGACGCATCGCGGTCTGCACCAGACTGAGATGATCGCTGGCTGCCTGATAATCGGTTTCCAGATCACTTTGTGAACCGCTCTGCTCGGCCAGTTCACGCGCCATTTCGACATGACGGTATTGCTCGCCGGACAGCTGTTTCCGGCTGGTAAGCAAATCGTTACGCAATACCAGCGCGCCATCGAGGTGAATACGACGTTCATTGGCGTGGCGCATATAGTCGGCCGCCACGTAAGATGTCGCTTCAGAAATCAGATGTTTGAACAGGTCACGGTCGGATTGCGTTACGCGAATAGCTTCCAGCGTCATGCGGTTTTCACGCAGCGCGGCTTCCATATCCTGGAATGCCTTACGCACACCGCTGTTTTCCGGCAACAGGTAGTCACGCAGGGAACGTGTGATGGCGCTGGAAATCCCGCCGTACAGCGAGGCTTCTATCAGACGATAGAACTTGCTGCGGTCAGACGCCGAACGTAAACGACGCGGTATGACCCCCAGATCGAACATCAGTGCATGGTAATCAGTGATCGAGTTGAACTGCTTAAACTGGACACCTTCCATGGCTTCGACGCGATCTTTCAGCTCCTGCAAAGACAGCACGCGAGCCTGACGCTCACCCACCGTTTCCGTCAGCATTTCCGTCGGATTAACCGCAACCGGCAAGCCCTGGATGGTGAACGGTTTGATGTCAACTTTGCGGTCACGGCCTGCAACCTGTTGCAAACGTACGCCAACCACAATGCGCTGGTGGCGTGAGTTCACCACATCCAGCACCGAGTAACACACGCCCGCACGCAATTTACCGTGCAGGCCTTTATCGCGGGAACCGGAGGTTGCACCAGCTTCGGTGGTATTACGGAAGTGCAGCAGTGTCAGGTCAGGGATCAGCGCCGTAACAAACGCAGCCATGGTGGTGGATTTACCCGCACCGTTACCGCCGGAAAGTGTGGTGACCAGTGAATCGAGGTCAAAAGTCCGGGCAAAGAACCCGTTCCAGTTAACCAGCGTCAGTGAGCGAAATTTACCGCGTTCAATCATTCCTGTTCATCCTCTGCGCTATCAGGTCCCTGATGCCCTGCCTGCAACTCGCCGTCTTCACTTTCATCGTTCAGTGACAACGCACTGTCGACGGGCATCGCTTCGCCGTCGCGGATCATCCGTAACTGTGCTTCACGGGCATCATCGCCGCTGCGAACATCCGCACCAAAACGGAATACCGCTTCGGTGATACGGAATTTGCTGCTGTCGACACCCATGAAATACACCATGCCCAGACGGCGCAGACGGTTCAAAGACGTACGGACTTTATCCTGTAATTTCTGGCGATCTAAATCCGAACCGGTCGAGCGCTGATTGACATATTTCAGCAGCTTGTTTTCATCGGCCAGACTTAGCAGCTCGTCATACAGTTCCTGCTGGGTAAAAATCCCTTCGTGCGCAAGGCGTTCCGGGCTGAGATACAGATAGCAGAGAATTTTCCCCACCATCATATCCAGCTCGGAAAGCACCGAACGGGGGATCAGCGTCGTCGAGCGCGGGCGCAAATAGAAGAAACCTTCCGGTGCCCGGATCAGCTCTACGCTGTAGCGGCTATAAAACAACTCCATTTCTTCCTGATAATCCATCAGGAAAGCGTGGTTATCGAGTTCATCAATGCCAATATGGCGGCCAGAACGGAGCTGGCTATCGAGAGCAGGAAACACTGAATTTGCCAGCGCCTGCGCCAGCTTAGCTGGCATTATGTGTTCAATATTTGTCGATGACATGGGCCTGCACCTTGGCTCCGTAATCATTGATTGCCTGCCATTCGGCATGCAACCCTGAAAAATCTGCTTCAGCCACACCAAGGCGAACTGCCTGGTCGACCACAATTCGCGCGACATCAAAGTGTCGGGCCCGCGGATACTGTTTGAGATATTCGCGCATTACCATGCCCAGATTGAGCGGCGTTTTCTGTTGTTGATAGACCTGTAATGCCTGTTCAATCAATGCCGCAAGCTGTTCGCGGATTTCGTTAAATTCTTCAAATTCCAGATCCGGCGGTAACTCACCGGTGACTTCCTCACTGCGCAATGCCAGTTCTTCATCACGCATATCCAGCAAGCGATCCGCATTGGCGAATGTCAGCGTCCAGGGCTGGTCAAAATAGTTTTGAACCGACTGTCGCAGACGCTGCGCAAATACGCGGTTTTTATCCATGTCGATAGCCGTACGGATAAATTTATGCACGTGGCGGTCGTAGCCAATCCACAGGTCAATCGCCTGCTGGCCCCAGCTGGTGATGCGGTCGAGTTTATTCTGTAAATCGAAAACCAGTTTGTCGACGAAGCTCAGGTCCATTTCCACCATCGTGGCATCCTGAATACGCAACAGGTGCGCCTGCAACAGGTCGCCCGCAGCTTCCAGCGTATCCTGCAATTCACGCAGCGTGCCCGAGGTTTCTGACAAAAGGATTTCACAGCTGGAAATGGCCGCACGCCAGTCTTTGTTGAGCAACCCGGCGATATCATCTTTCACGCCCTGTTGCTGCTCATCCATGATCCGCTGGGTCATGTCGATACTGTCAAAAATTTCAGCGACGGAATATTTCAGCGGCGCATAAACGTTGCGGTGCCAGTGGAAATCATCGCCACCCTCTTCGGCGGCATCGGCCGCACGCTTAAGTTCCTGTGCAACAATCGACAATTGCATAGACAACCGCAGGGTAGAAAATTCACGCTGACGGATATAATAATCTGAAATACCGATGGCCAGCGGCGTCAGGCGATAAATGGCATTGCCATCCGCCAGTTCGCTGACAAACCGGTTGAGCAGGCGCTGACGCACCATATCATTGATGGCGTTATTGGCACGAACGGTGACCGTTTCGTTTGTCTGCTCGAAACCTTTACTGACGTGGCGAAACGCGTCGACCAGCTCACCTTCACTCATTTCCCCATCAAGGCGCTCGCTGTTTAACGTGGCAATTGCCAGAAGAAAAGCCAGCCGCTCCGTTGGCAGCGAAATTGAGAAATCATTTTTCCGTGCCCAGGCGACCAGTTCGGGTACAGTCTGGGAAAATTCACTCATAATTCGTCCTTCAGAATGGGTTTATGCGCCATCACATGGATGTAACGTCCCAAACTAACAAAAGGTTCCTGACGGCAATAACGCTGTTCCAGCGCCAGAAGCTCGTCAAAATCCTGCTTATGTTGTTGTCTGTTTCGCAAATAATCGTGGAATACTCTAACACCGGTTTTGCCGCTTATCTGCATCCCAAGCTCTTCCAGCCACTGATAGACCTGCGCAGGTTCCAGCGGATGATCGGGCAACAGGGAGCTCTTTTTGATTTTTGGCACGCCGGCTTCAACATGACCGAAATTTCCCAGGATCATGTGCCGCATGACCAGACCGTGGATATTGTAAAACATCAGCGAGATTGCGCCACCCGGCACCAGGCAATCGGTCAATGCAGCCAGCGCCTGTTGGGGTTCCGCAAGCCATTCAATGACCGCGTGAAACAATATCAGATCAACCGGCGCTTCCAAATGTTCTGCGATGTGCTGAGCGGGACAATGTACAAATTGCATGTTGTCGCTCACACCTTTTTCAATCGCCGCAGCCTGCGCGCGACGGATCATCTCACCGGAGAGATCGCACAACAAGACCTGATGTCCTAAAGCGGCCAGTTCGCAGGCCATTTGCCCTTCGCCACCGCCTGCATCAAGAATACGCAACGGCCGCTGCGGCAAAGTCTTCATCAACTCCTGCAGATCCTGACCCAGCACGGCCTGACGGATACGTCCTTTCGTTGTGCCGTAGATATTGCGCGAAAACTTTTCGGCCATATCGTCAAAATTACGATCCTGCATGAATTGAACCTTGTTCCTGAAAACGTTTTGCCGGGTTATCTCTGTGCGGCATCGCCGCGTGAGGTGCTATTTTGGCACAGGCTGGCATAGAATAAATCATCCTGACGCTGATTCACGCCCGGATGTCGTTTTTTCACCCAAAAGGACCGGTTTCTGATGCTATTTATCCTAAAAAAAACTGTCGGCGGCCTGTTAATGCCACTGCCTTTTATCCTGCTGATGATGGCGATCGCGCTGGTGTTGTTATGGATGACCCGCTGGCAAAAAACCGGAAAAGTGTTTTTTTCACTGAGTTGGCTGCTGTTGCTACTGCTGAGCCTCCAGCCGGTGGCTGACAATTTACTTCGCCCGGTGGAATCTGGCTATCCGACGTATCAGCCTCAGGCGCATCCGCCGGTAAAATACGTTGTCGTTCTCGGTGGCGGCTATACCTATAACCCGGACTGGGCACCCAGCTCCAACCTGATCAGCAACAGCCTGCCCCGCGTCGCAGAGGGGATCCGAATTTATCGTGCAAATCCGGGATCGAAAATCGTGTTTACCGGCGCGCAGGCCATGACAAATCCGGTGAGCAGTGCGGCCGTTGCAGGGAAAGTGGCGGAGAGTTTAGGTGTGCCGGAGAGTGATATCATTTTGCTCGATAAGCCACGGGATACGCATCAGGAAGCGCAGCAGGTAAAAATTCTGGCCGGTGATCAGCCTTTCGTGCTGGTAACCTCCGCCAATCATCTGCCCCGCGCACTGGTTTTCTTCAGGCAGGCGGGACTGAGCCCAATCCCGGCTCCGGCTAATCAGCTGGCAATTGATTCCCCGCTTAACCCGTGGGAAAGAGCCCTTCCGCAGGCACTTTTCTTATCTCACAGTGAACGGGCGTGGTACGAAACGCTGGGGAGTATCTGGCAATGGATGACGCTGCCGTCATCCGAAAAGAAGCCCGTCAGTTAAGCCACGGCAACAGTTGCTGTCGCGCATAGTCAAACTGGCGGCGATCGAGCTTACCGGTATGGATAAGGTGCGCGACAGATTCCCACAGTAAATAGAACCAACGGCGCTCAAGGAAGGTGTCTGAGACGGGCGCTTTTTGCAAATAGCTGAACAGCAGTTGCTCGCTCATGCCCTTTTCCCAAAGACGGAACAAATCAAATTCACGCGGTGCCCATAAAACGGTACCCGGATTAATCATCGCCAGAAGCTGATCGCTGCGCGGGTCTTTCAGCATACTGCGCAGGGAAAGATTGCCGTGAACCAGAACCGGCGTGTCATCGAATTCCCTGAACAAGGTCGCAATGCTGGATCGGGAACGGAAAAGCACCGTGCGATCTTCCGGCGTGAGTTCCGGCGCCTGTAAATTTGATAAGGTTGACCACAGCACTTCAACACGTTGCGGATACCAGTTTTCCCAGCGGTTTTCCTGGGTGCTGTCGACTGAACCGACGCAACCGTGGCTGTCAATACGGTGCCAGGCCAGCATCGCCTCAACGATTTGCTCCTGCAATATTTTCCAGCGTTCCGGCGTGCGGGTGGGTGCTTCTGCTGAGACGCCGCGCAGACGTTCAATCAGCAAAATTTCCCGATAGGGTTTTTGATGCGTCGTGACCATGCCGTAAACCGTCGGCACGCGCACTACGCCTTCTCTGGCCAGCATCGAGAGTTTGTAGGCTTCCTGCCCCGCGATGCCTTCGCAGACAAAACTTTTCGCCATCAGCGGCATTGCATAGCCCTGCTCATCATAAAGAGAAAAAAGATGGGCATAAGGTTGTTCACTGACGCATTCAAGGCGGGATAAACGCTCGCCCAAAACAATACTTAACTCGGCTTTTAGCTGTTCCATAACGTATTCGCAGTGACGAAAAGATTAACGTTTATGATGAAAGCTTCGACAGATGAATACCCCGTTTCAGATCAAACAAAAACCGGATAATTGCTTCAGGAGAGAGAGGATAACTCGGAAACTGGAAGGAACGTCAGATAAGAATGGACGGAATGTGACGCATTCCGTCCGCTAACCGTGGCTCAGAAATGCGAGTGGCCCAGGATCTTACGTACGCGTTCCAGATCTTCCGGAGTATCAACCCCTACTGAAGGAATGGCTTTCGCGACATCAACGTGGATTTTTTCACCATACCACAGCACCCTGAGTTGTTCGAGCAACTCAATGTGCTCCAGTTTGCTCGGTTCCCACTGAACGTACTGACGGATAAAACCGGCGCGATAGGCATAAATACCGATATGGCGCAGGAAGACGTCGCCAATCGTGTCTTTAGAAACAGCGAAACGCTCACGTTCCCAAGGGATGGCCGCGCGGGAGAAATACATGGCGTAACCGTTAGCATCGCGAACCACTTTTACTGCATTCGGGTTGAAGGCTTCTTCGGCAGATTCAATCGGTACTGCCAGCGTTGCCATACCCGCAACGCTGTTAGCCAGATTTTCAGCGACCTGACGGACAATCACCGGCGGGATCAGCGGCTCATCGCCCTGCACATTAACGATGATTTCATCATCTGCAAACTGACAAATTTGGATAACTTCTGCCAGACGTTCGGTACCAGACTGATGATCAGGGCTGGTCAGGCAGACTTCACCACCTGCAGCTTTCACTGCGGCCACAACTTCCGGATGGTCGGTCGCTACAATCACGCGTTTCGCACCGGATTCCAGCGCACGTTCCATGACGTGCACAACCATCGGTTTACCGTTAATATCGGCCAAAGGCTTACCGGGCAGGCGGCTGGACCCAAAACGGGCCGGGATAATTGCAATAAAACTCATGGATGTGTCTCATCAACAGAAAGCGGGCGGGCTTCGTTTTCTAATAATACTGGGATGCCGTCCCGAACCGGATAAGCCAGACTGTCGGCTTTACACACTAATTCCTGTGCTTCTTTATTGAAGTACAGTTTCCCGTTACACACAGGGCACGCAACGATTTCAAGTAAACGATGGTCCATTAATTCCTCCCGGAGGCGAATACACCGCTTTTCAGCAGGGCGTCACGCAAAAATGCATTGGAAAACACAATACAACGGCTCCAGAGAATAGCATAACACCCCCTCTCCGTTAATCCTCACGTCACCTTCTGTTACGCCTCCAGAAAGTTAAATTAATGTGATTAAAAAATATCACTCATGAAGGATTGCGTTGCAGATTACGTGGGAGTACAATTTTTTTTGTGATGCACATCACATTATAAACTTCTGATATGAGCACAAAATGAAAACTATTAACAAAATCATCGCAATGTTCGCTAACTTCAGCAACTAATGCTGAGTAACACCTGCAATCATCGTGAATAAACGGCTGCCTGATGCAGCCGTTTTACTTTCTGGATCAGACGCGCCAACCCGTATTCCATAACACCGTTAACGCTTCCGGCCCTTTCGAAAACAATACGTCTTCTGCTCCCTGCCATGCAGCAAAGCGCGTAATCGCGCCCTGAATGTCCTGCGCACGCCGGGATGTCATCGTGACTTCAGGCTCGAGGTGAAGGCTTTTCACCTCCAGAACCTTTTCCTTGCGGTGCATTTTGGCATCTATGCGCCCGACTAACTCGCCGCGCTGAAGGATCGGTAACGTGAAATACCCGTACTGACGCTTTGCCTCCGGCGTATAGCATTCAATCCGGTAATCAAAATTAAAAAGAGTCGAGGCGCGCTTGCGATCCCACACAACCGGATCGAACGGTGAAAGCAGTGTTGTCACCGTTGAGCTGATTCGTGACTCATGCGCTTTTTGCAACAGAGGAAATTGTTGCTGGTGGACATAATATTTTCCCTCCAGCCCGCTGACTTCAACAGGCGTAACTTCTCCATTTTCCAGGAGTGTTTCAATCACTTTCCGGGTATCAACACGTTTAAGGCGATAATAATCTGCCAGCCATTCCGCTTTGAATATCCCCAGATACTGCGCTGAACGACACATCATTTGATATTCCGCCGCTTCCTGGCTAAGTGCCTGCGCCGCATCATCCCAGCCGGGCATGACGCGCTCTGCAAGATCGTACACGCGGTGAAAATTACGTCGCTCGGACACCATCAGCTTTCCGGAAGTAAACAGCGTTTCCAGATGTTTTTTATGCGGTTTCCAGTCCCACCAGCCGCTGTTTGATTTTTTCTCCGCACTGAAATCCGCAGAACGCACCGGACCTTTTTCTGCAATATGGCTCAGAAGAGCTTGAATATCAGCCTGATGTTCATCAAACCAGTCTTGAGAAAATTTCCATCCCATGCCCTGCGGGTTCAGCATCTTGTGCCGCAATAACCCGTAATCCTCGCGAGGGATAAAACAGGCTTCGTGCGCCCAGTATTCAAAAATTTTCCCCTCAGATAACGCATCTTCCAGCCATTGTGGGGAATAATTTCCGAGGCGGCTAAACAATACGAGGTAAGGGCTTCTGGCAACCACGCTGATCGTATCGATTTGCAGCAATCCCATATTCTGAATGGAATCGACAACATCACCGGCAGACGGTTTTCGGGTCAGAGGTTTAAGAAGATTTTGTGCAGATAAATGCAGGGTGCGGGCCGAACTGAGAGATATAACCGGGTGAGACATATCGGTATCCGTGGCAGCGATAAACTGTGGATACCGATAACATATTTTTGCCGGAGCGTAAAATTCAGCTCAACGGCGCATTACAAAAACCAGACTTAGAACGCAATAACATCAGCCGCTGAAGGGCCATGTGCTACGCTGCGGTAAGTGGTGAACTCTACACGCTGACCGGCACTCAGTGATTTATTACCGGTATTGGCAATGGAGGTACGCTGAACATAAATCTCAGAAGAACCATCCAGAGGGCAAATAAAACCGTAGCCTTTAGCCTGGTTGTACCATTTAACTAAACCCATTTTTAACATCATAATTTCTATCCTTTCTTTGGGCATCCATGAACACACTTTTTTATTATTGTTCGGATGCGTTTGCCCATATCTAAGTTATTTTTTTATAAAAAACCTCTAATGAGCGAATTTGTTTAACGATTATTTTTACTGCGAACTTCTTTAAAGCTCATTTCTTTTCGGGCACTAAAAACCCGCCGTTGGGCGGGTTTTACTCTGCTGATATGAAAGACAATTCGAGTTGTTTCATATCATCACATTATTCTCTGATTACAGAGCGATAACGTTAGCAGCAGCCGGACCACGCGGGCTGTCCTGAATGGTGTATTCTACACGCTGGCCTTCAGCCAGAGTTTTGAAACCATCCGTTGCGATTGCGGAGAAATGTACAAAGACATCTTTACCGCCATCAGCTTGCTCAATAAAACCAAAACCTTTGCTTTCATTGAACCACTTAACCTGACCCATTTTCTTAGACATATTTAAAACCCTTTAACTTTTACTCAATAAGATCCTGCCATTCGGCAATGTTGGCCAATAGTTCAGACAATTACTTATGGGAGGGACTTAGAAGGTTCGTCTTGGAAGCGGAATCATCGGGAAAGAGATAACGTCTGGGAGGAACTGCTTTACTCTACACTCATACATAAATAGCGCTGTAACACAGGCTGTACGCATTTACTCATAACCTGCAAACAATAGCAAGTCACGATACGCAATAATTTTAAGGGTCATTAATATTTACGCAAATAAGTCATTAAAATCAGTCGCATTGAAATTATAAATTTACGTAAATTTCGAATATCTGAAGTGGATTTCGAAGATACAACCCGCTTAAAGATGGGTTTTCAAAATAAGATCAGCTATTTTTTGCAATAATTTCTCTGCCTGTAAACCCTGAATTTTTGCTTCGACGGGCAAATACCACCAGTCCGGCTGAGCAAAAGAGCGGCATTTTACGGCATCTTTTTCCGTCATCAGAAGCTGCTGACCGGGTTGTACCGTAGCGGAAATCTGTTCAGGGGAGTACGCCTGATGATCGGCGAAAGCGATTTCCTTTTGCAAATCTACCCCCAGCTGTTTGAGTGTCGCAAAAAAGCGTGGTGGATGACCAATACCGGCCATCGCCACCACATTCTTCAGCATCGATGCATCGCGCAGTTCACCCGTCACCAGATTCACGGCTTTGCCCGGCTGTAAAACCATAGACAGCTCACCGGCAAGCGCGGTGCCACCGTTGGTAATCACCGCATCAACAGAACGCAGACGCGCCTGACGTTCGCGCATCGGTCCGGCAGGCAACCAGTGGCCGTTGCCAAAGCGCCGGACGCCGTCAACCACCACAACTTCAACATCACGCTGAAGCGCGTAATGTTGAAGGCCATCATCCGTGATAATGACGTCCAGCTCATGCGCGGCCAGCAGTGCTTTAACGGCATCAGAACGAACCGGGGACACCGCAACAGGCGCTCCGGTTCTCTGGAAGATCAATACGGGCTCATCACCCGCCTGAGCAGCCTTTGTATCTGCTGCTAATACCAGCGGATAGCTTTCAGCCTTACCGCCGTAACCGCGTGAAACTACGCCCACGCGGAATCCATGCTGCTGTAGCGTTTCAACCAGCCAGATAACCACCGGCGTTTTACCATTGCCCCCGGCAGTGAGGTTCCCCACTACCACGACGGGCACAGGCGCCCGCCAGCTTTTTTTAAGCCCTGATTTATAGCTGTAACGGATTAAATTCGAGATTAACCCGTACAGCCAGGACAAAGGCAACAGCAACAGATAGAGCGGTGATTTACCTGACCAGATACGCTCAATCATTGGCCAAACTGCATCCGGTAGAGCTGCGAATAAACACCGCGTTCTTCCAGCAATGCGGTGTGTGAGCCACGTTCCACAATACAACCATCTTCAATCACCAGAATCTCATCGGCTTTTTCGATGGTCGATAGGCGGTGCGCAATCACCAAAGAGGTACGGTTTTTTTGCAGTTCATCCAGTGCGGCCTGAATTGCACGTTCTGACTCGGTATCCAGCGCAGAAGTCGCTTCATCAAGGATCAGAATCGGCGAGTCGCGCAGCAACGCACGCGCAATCGCGATGCGCTGGCGTTGGCCACCAGAAAGCAGGACGCCATTCTCGCCAATAACCGTGTCCAGACCTTTATCCATCTTACCGATGAAATCCATCGCATAAGCCATTGTTGCGGCTTTTTCGATTTCTTCACGGGAATAAAGATCAGTACGGGCATACGCAATGTTGTTGGCAATCGTATCGTTGAATAAATGAACGTTCTGCGATACAAGTGCAACCTGATCGCGCAGTGATGACAAGGTATATTCACGCAGGTCATGACCGTCCATCAGGATTTTACCTTCCTGGATGTCATAGAAACGTG
Source organism: Rahnella sp. ChDrAdgB13 (assembly GCF_017655185.1). Classification (NCBI taxonomy): domain Bacteria; kingdom Pseudomonadati; phylum Pseudomonadota; class Gammaproteobacteria; order Enterobacterales; family Yersiniaceae; genus Rahnella; species Rahnella sp. ChDrAdgB13. The sequence goes on from NZ_JAEMGT010000023.1 coordinate 135,706, forward strand.
TCAGCAGGTTGGCAATAGTCGATTTACCGGACCCGGAACGCCCCACCAGCGCAACAGTTTTCCCTTCCGGAAGAGCGAAAGAAATATCGCGCAGCGCAGGAGCATCGCGACCAGGATAGGTGAAGGTGACATTCTTGAATTCAACTTCCCCTTTAACGCGTTTAACTTCCAGCTTGCCTTCGTCTTTTTCCTGCTCCATGTCCAGAATAGAGAACAGCGTCTGGCAAGCTGCCATACCGCGCTGGAATTGGGAGTTGACGTTCGTCAGGGACTTCAGCGGGCGCATCAGCGCAATCATCGAGGAGAAGACCACGGTGATCGTACCGGCACTGAGTGTTTCCATCACAGACGGGAAGCTTGCCGCATACAGCACGAAAGCCAGTGCCAGAGAGGCGATCAGCTGAATAATCGGGTCAGAAATCGATGAAGCAGAAACCATACGCATACCTTGCTGACGCATACGGTTACTGACTTTATCAAAACGCTCAGTTTCAACTTTCTGGCCACCAAAGATCAGAACTTCTTTGTGCCCTTTCAGCATCTGCTCTGCGCTGGTCGTCACTTGTCCCATCGTGTTTTGCATCGATTTACTGATGTTACGGAAACGTTTAGACACCACGCGGATAACAACCGAAACGATCGGTGCTATGACCAGCAAGATCACTGAAAGCTGCCAGCTGTAGTAAAACATCATGATAAACAGGCCAATGATTGAAGCCCCTTCACGCACGACGGTGACAAGAGCGCTGGAAGACGATGAAGCCACCTGCTCAGAGTCATAGGTAATACGGGAAAGCAAGGTACCGGTGGATTGCTGGTCAAAGAATGCGACCGGCATTCTCATCATGTGACCAAACAGGCGGCGGCGCATATGCATAACCACTTTGCCCGATACCCAGGAGATGCAGTAGCTCGAAATGTACCCGCTCACGCCACGAACAATCATCAGACCAATTACGACAAGTGGCATCCAGAGTAAAATTGAGCGGTCTGCTTTTCCGAATCCGTCATCTAAAAGCGGTTTCAGCAAAGACAGCATGAAGGTATCACTGGCGGCGTTGGCGACCAGCGCAATAGCCGCAGCAACCAGCCCGGCTTTAAAAGGTGTGATCATCGGCCATAGGCGACGGAATGTCTGCCACGTGGAGAGATCTTTATCGTTCATCATGCAATATCAACCAGCATCGAAAGAAATAGCGGCCTATTCTACTCATTATCTACTGATACTCCAAACCGGCGGTGGTACCAACGTGGGTTTAATTGCTCCCGTAAGCCTTTAATTGCCCAATAATCACCATAAATGAACAGGCTTAGTTGACCGGAATCCGAAGTGGAGTGCCAGTCATAGCGGGCTTTGTTGTATCTGCTAACAACTTTATGCGCGGGAAGATGCCATTTGTTGAAACGTGCTGCCGATGTCAGCGCCGATTCCGGCGAAACAGCCCGCAAAAAAGGCGGTGAAGACGACGTATTACTCCCGTGATGAGGAACCTGAAGCACTGTAGAGTGCAATTTCTGCCTCGATTTCCTGATCAAGGCCCTTTCTGAACCGGCTTCAATATCCCCTGTCAGCAAAAGGCTGAATGAACCATCATCAATGCGGATGACGCAACTGTCATCATTTCGGGCATCAGCAACTTTTGCCTCCGGCCATAAAACGTTAAAATTCAGCCCCTGCCATTGCCAGTGTTCTCCGGCCACACACGCCAGATGCCCCTCTGACATGGAACTCTCCCGCAAACTTGCCTGAGGATATCGCGATTGCAAAAATGGCAGGCCACCACGATGATCCATATCGTTGTGACTGATAATTATCTGTTCTAACTCGATATTATGCCAATTCAAAAACGGTAAAATATTCTGTTCAGCCGCTGACCCACCTTCCCACTTATTCCCCGTATCATAGAGAATACCTTTCCCATTCCGGCTGATGAGTACCGACAAACCATGCCCGACGTCCAGCATATCAACACGCCAGCGTTCAGCAGGGATCCGTCCGTACCAGACTACGGATACCGCGCAAAACGACACCAGTATTGAAACCCATTGTTTCACGTGCCCGATACGGCAAAAAATTATAGCAACCCATCCCAACAAACTGACAAACAGAAAGTTTTCTCCCAGCGCAAACCAATTACCGATGAATGGTCTTACGCCCCACATTGCCAGATTCAGTGTGTAATCAGCACCCTGCCAGAGTAAGGTTTGGATCCCCGTCAGCAACCCGGCCGGGAAGATGTTCAGAAAAAGGACGACCAGAACACAGGGAACTGTGAGTAGTGATACAACTGGTACAGCCCACATATTTGCCAGAAATGAGGCAACATTGATCCCATGGAAAATGCAAGTTTGCAGGGGCAATAAAAGCAGGGTCACTCCGGCCTGCAAATGTCCCCAACGAATGACACACCAGTACCAGTGCTGCTGAAACTTCGCCGGTAAAGGCACCCATTGAAACCAGAAAACGAGAGAAGCAACGGCAAAACACGACAACCAAAAACTATCTGACAATAAATTCATCGGATCAGTTATTAGTAAAAGCGCTACGCCCCATAACCAGACCTGCCAGGGATGACAACGAACCCGAAAGTAACGCAGCAGGATCCATAATGAGAATGCCATCGCTGTCCGCATAGCAGGCGCATTACAACCGGCAAGCCACGTGTAAACCAGCAGGAAAATCTCACTGACTACCAGCGGAAAGCGATAATCGATTAATCTGACAGGCATAAACCACTGACACATCCGCGCCAAACACCCACCAAACAATGCGGCAATCCCAATGTGCAGACCGGAAATGGCGACCAGATGCGCAATCCCGGTACGCTGTAAAACCAACATTTCTGGTTTTTGAATCAACCCTTTCTCCCCAAATGCCAATGCAATAAGCACTGGCGCATTCATAAGTTCTGGCATCTTCTGCATGACGCGTTGGATAAATTGCTGACGCCAGTCCGCCTCAGTGTCCAGAGGCTCCCCGCTGTAGATTGTGCCGGTCAGTGGCGCATGCTGCGACAACGCCCAGCGCTGTGCATCAAAGCCACCTTCATTGAGCAGGCTATGTGCCGGACGCAGGCTGACAAGTATTTTCCATCGTTGCCCTGCCAACAGAGGCGTAGTATCCCCTTCCCATTTAGCCCGGAATAACACGGGAGGAAAAACGCGTTTACCCTCCTCTCTTTCTATCCTGAAGAAGCGGGAAGACCCTTCCGTTCCCAAACTCACCGTTTTCACCTCGGCAATCACTTCACGTTTAACGCCCTGAAGGGATGAAATCTGTTGCAGCTGGATTTGCCCCTGATAAGCAGCCCAACAGAAGCTCAGTAATGTGATGGCAATCAGTCTGAATAGTTTTCGTTCAGGAACGAACAGCAGACAAGTCATCAGAAATAAGGCAACAAGCTGAACTGTCGTGGGAATTGTGGCGAGAAAAATCAGCGGCACCATGCCGGTGATAATGGCAATTGCGACCTCATCCATTGAGATTTTGATGTTTTTACCCTCAGCGTTAAACGGCCTGTAATTCAGGTCAACGTCAGGACTGGAGTATGGTTTTTGAGCGAAAAAGGGACAAGTATCAGAAGGAATCGATGCGAGGCATTACGCAAATAATAAGCAGAATAGAGAAAACGGAAACAGTCTTCAGGTCGAAAATGACAAAAAAAACGGCACCTTAAAGGCACCGTTTTGCATTCGCTATAGGCAGTCATTTATGTTTCAGGAATAAACCTTAGCCATAAATGTTCGCGCGATCACGCAACTCTTTACCTGGCTTAAAGTGAGGAACGTACTTACCGTCCAGCTCAACTTTATCGCCCGTTTTAGGGTTACGTCCCACACGCGGAGCACGGTAGTGAAGAGAAAAACTGCCAAACCCACGGATTTCGATGCGTTCACCATCAGCCAAGGTTGCAGCCATATGCTCAAGCATCTCTTTCACTGCATCCTCAACAGCTTTCGCCGGGATATGAGAGTGCTGGCCAGCAAGTCTTTCAATAAGTTCAGACTTGGTCATAGTACCTCCAAGCTTTGCAGCTAAACTACCGTTTCGGGGCGACAGAGCCGCCCCCCGTCATTACTCGCCTTTTGCCGCTTTGAATGCTTCAGCCATAGCGTTAGAGAAGTTGCTTTCTTCTGCTGGTTTGTTGTTAACAACAGCGATTGCATCTTTCTCGTCTGCTTCGTCCTTAGCACGGACGGACAGGCTTACTACACGGTTCTTACGGTCAACACCGGTGAATTTAGCTTCAACTTCATCACCAACGCTCAGAACCAGAGTTGCATCTTCAATACGGTCGCGAGAAGCTTCTGAAGCGCGCAGGTAACCTTCTACGCCACCAGCTAATTCAACTGTAGCACCTTTAGCGTCAACTGCTGTGACTTTACCAGTAACAATAGTACCTTTCTTGTTAACAGACAGGTAGTTATTGAATGGATCTTCAGCCAGTTGTTTCACGCCCAGGGAGATGCGCTCACGTTCTGCGTCAACTTGCAGGACCACAGCTGCGATTTCGTCGCCTTTCTTGTATTCACGTACTGCTTCTTCGCCTGCAACGTTCCAGGAGATGTCAGACAGGTGAACCAGGCCGTCGATGCCGCCGTCCAGACCAATGAAGATACCGAAGTCAGTGATTGACTTGATTTTACCTTCAACACGGTCGTTCTTGTTGTGGGTTTCTGCGAATTGCTGCCATGGGTTGTTTTTGCATTGTTTCAGGCCCAAGGAGATACGACGACGTTCTTCGTCGATATCCAGAACCATAACTTCAACAACATCGCCCACGTTAACAACTTTAGATGGGTGGATGTTTTTGTTAGTCCAGTCCATTTCAGAAACGTGAACCAGACCTTCAACGCCTTCTTCGATTTCTACGAAGCAGCCGTAATCAGTCAGGTTAGTAACGCGACCCGTCAGTTTAGTACCTTCTGGGTAACGTTTAGCGATAGCGACCCATGGATCTTCGCCCAGTTGTTTCAGACCCAGTGACACACGGGTACGTTCGCGGTCGAATTTAAGGACTTTAACAGTGATTTCATCGCCGACATTAACGATTTCGCTTGGGTGCTTAACGCGTTTCCAAGCCATGTCAGTGATGTGCAGCAGGCCGTCAACGCCGCCCAGATCAACGAATGCACCGTAGTCAGTGAGGTTCTTAACGATACCTTTAACTTCCATGCCTTCCTGCAGGTTTTCCAGCAGCTGATCGCGCTCTGCGCTGTTCTCAGACTCAATTACTGCACGACGGGAAACAACAACGTTGTTGCGTTTCTGGTCCAGTTTGATGACTTTGAACTCAAGATCTTTGCCTTCGAGATGCAGCGTGTCGCGAACAGGACGAACGTCTACCAGTGAACCTGGCAGGAACGCACGGATACCGTTCAGCTCAACAGTGAAACCGCCTTTAACTTTACCGTTGATAACACCGGTAACAGTTGCAGATTCTTCGTAAGCTTTTTCCAGCGTGATCCAAGCTTCATGACGTTTAGCTTTTTCACGGGACAGCAGAGTTTCACCGAAGCCGTCTTCAACAGCGTCCAGCGCAACATCAACTTCGTCGCCAACCTGGATTTCCAGTTCGCCCTGTGCGTTTTTGAATTGTTCTGCCGGGATTGCAGACTCGGATTTCAGACCGGCGTCAACCAGTACGATATCTTTGTCGATAGACACAACAACACCACGAACGATGGAACCAGGACGGGTTTCGATTGTTTTTAAGGATTCTTCAAAGAGTTGAGCAAAAGATTCAGTCATGTTGATAATCTTTAGGTTCTTAAGTTTAACGTCCATCTGGCTTCCTGCTGGATGGGGTTGTTTCAAATGCCCCGCTACAGATCCTTGCGGCGAGGTTAAAAAAAACTATAGCCAAAACTGGCACTGAATGTTCTTCAGCACCAGATTATGGCTCGATTACCGGGTTTGTTTTTGCGGCAATCCTAGAATTTCTGTGGCATAAGCCAGCGCTTTTTCGATGACTTCGTCGATGGACATACTGGTTGAATCCAGCAATAACGCATCAGGAGCAGCCACTAAAGGCGCAATAGATCTGTTACGATCACGATCATCGCGTTCTTTGATCTCGGCTAAAAGCCGTTCAAAGTTAACACTAAAGCCTTTTTCCTGCAACTGTAGCATTCTTCTGTTTGCACGTTCCTCTGAACTCGCGTCCAGGAAGATCTTCACAGGCGCGTCAGGGAAAACCACGGTGCCCATATCACGACCGTCAGCAATCAGGCCCGGCGTTTCACGGAACGCACGCTGACGACGCAACAATGCTTCACGAACACGGGGGAAAGCCGCAGCCTGTGAGGCCGTATTCCCGACCGTCTCGGTGCGGATTTCGTTGGTGACATCCTCACCTTCTAAAATCACTTGTAACTGCCCATCCTGAGCGACAAAACGAACGTCGAGATGTGCGGCCAGCGGAACTAACGCCTCTTCTGAGACAATATCAACCTGGTGATGTAAAGCCGCCAGCGCTAAAACGCGGTAAATGGCACCGGAATCCAGTAAGTGCCAGTTAAAGGCTTCGGCCAAAGCTTTACACAAAGTACCTTTACCTGCACCACTTGGCCCATCAACGGTGATTACCGGGGCTAAAGCCGTCATTTTTGTCTCCTTTCGGTGGGGAATACCCGCTTCATTAGCCTAAGACGACTAATTCAGGAGCGGCATTATACGCTGCCTTTGTGGCAACTGTTACCCCGCATTTTTCAGTTGCCTAAAAAGCGGACGTTTCTGACACCTTTAAAGCAAAAAGCGGACATCAAAGATGTCCGCCGTCTTCACACATACCGGAAGAGTTTAAGCCAGAGTGCTGATCGCAGCCAGTTGATCAAAATAGTCCGGGAAGGTTTTCGCCGTGCATTTCGGGTCAAGGATAGTGACCGGGGTGTCCGATAACGCCACCAGGGAGAAACACATCGCCATGCGGTGATCATTATAGGTTCCGATCTCAGCAAATTTCAGGGCCTTCGGCGGTTCAACGCGAATATAATCTTCACCCTCTTCCACCGTTGCGCCCACTTTACGCAATTCTGTCGCCATCGCCGCCAGACGATCGGTTTCTTTGACACGCCAGTTATAAATATTACGCAGCGTCGTCGGACCTTCGGCAAATAATGCAGTGGTAGCGATTGTCATCGCCGCATCAGGGATATGGTTCATGTCCATGTCTATGCCTTTCAGCTCGCCACGTGTGCATTCAATATAGTCATCAGCCCAGTGAATAGTTGCACCCATTTTTTCCAGCACATCAGCAAAACGAATATCGCCCTGCATGCTGTTTTTACCGATGCCGGTCACACGCACAGTGCCGCCTTTGATGGCTGCTGCCGCGAGGAAATAGGAAGCAGATGACGCATCACCTTCCACCAGATAAGCGCCCGGTGAAACGTATTGCTGTTTCCCTTTGATATGGAACTGTTGATATTGGTTATTCTCAACTTCAATACCAAAAGTTTTCATCAGGTTCAGGGTGATGTCGATATAAGGTTTGGAAACCAGATCGCCTTTAATCTGAATCGTCGTGTCGTTGTCTGCCAGCGGAGCTGTCATTAACAGCGCCGTCAGAAACTGGCTGGAAACGCTGCCATCCACGCTGACGTCACCGCCACTAAAACCACCGCGAAGACGCAGCGGCGGATAATTTTCCTGCTCCAGATAATCAATCTGTGCGCCGCCCTGGCGAAGTGCATCCACCAGGTGGCCGATCGGACGCTCTTTCATACGCGGTTCGCCAGTCAGCACGACATCCTGCTCACCCAGGCATAATGCAGCCGCCAGCGGACGCATCGCAGTGCCCGCATTCCCCAGAAACAGTTCCAGACCTTTAGCATCAGAAAAAGCGTTGCCCAGACCATCAATCTCACATTCGGTACGATCTGCTGATAAACGGTGCGTAACGCCCAGTTGTGTCAGTGCATTCAACATATGACGCACGTCATCGCTGTCGAGCAGGTTAGTCAGGCGGGTAGTGCCCTGTGCAAAAGCAGCCAGTAAAAGCGCACGGTTAGAAACACTTTTTGAGCCGGGTAAATTGATGCTGCCGTTAACCAGCGCAACAGGTTGTAATGTCAGGGATTCCACTCTTTCTCCAATTCTTCTTTTCATAAAATGACCCCGGACAGCAAGCCGGGGTCATTTTTGAGGCTTCTAACAAAAGCATTGTACTGGCCCGAAAGCCAGCGCGCTTAACCATGGCGTTTTTCAAATTCCGCCATAAAGTCGGTCAGCGCTTTGACACCTTCAATCGGCATTGCATTATAAATGGATGCGCGCATCCCACCGGCTACACGGTGGCCTTTCAGCGCATGCAGACCGGCGTCCTGCGCCTGATCCAGGAACAGTTTATCCAGTGACGCGTCGGCCATCTGGAACGGAACGTTCATCCACGAACGGTTCGCTGCGGCAACCGGGTTACGATAGAAACCTGTGCGATCGATGGAGCCGTACAGTAGTTCAGCTTTGGCCTGATTGCGTTTTTCCATTTCACGCAGACCGCCCTGTTCTTTCAGCCATTTGAAGACCATACCTGACAGGTACCAGGCGAACGTTGGCGGGGTATTGAACATGGAATCGTTCTCGGCCAGTACGGTGTAATCAAGGATAGATGGCAGCTCAGTGCGCGCTTTACCTAATAAATCTTCGCGTACAATAACCAGCGTCAGGCCAGCCGGACCGATATTTTTCTGCGCGCCGGCATAAATTACGCCAAAGCGGCTGACATCAATCGGGCGCGAAAGGATACAGGATGAGTAGTCGGCCACAACGATTTTATTCCCGAAATCAGGCATTTCATTGATAGCAATACCGTCAATGGTTTCGTTCGGGCAGTAATGAACGTAAGCAGAATCTGCACTCAGCTTCCACTCGTTCATTGGAAGGATGCCACGTTTGCCGTCAATCGTGGTGGTGACATCAATGACATTCGGCGAGCAATATTTTTGTGCTTCTTTAACAGCGCTGTGAGCCCAGTAACCGCCATCAATATAATCAGCAGACGCTTTATCGCCCAGCAGGTTCATTGGAACTGCGGCGAATTGCGCACGTGCGCCACCGTGGCAGAACAGTACTTTATAGTTCCGGGGAATATTGAGCAGATCACGGATATCCTTTTCGGATTCTTCAGCAACCTGGATAAATTCCTTACTGCGGTGACTGATTTCCATCACCGAGGTACCCAGTCCGTGCCAGTTACAAAGTTCCTGTTCCGCACGACGCAACACTTCAGCCGGGATCATTGCCGGACCTGCACTAAAATTATAAACCTGAGTCATTTCCCCTCACCACTTCTCTGAGACAGCCACATAGTTACCATTAATTTACCGGTTTTATCATTCGAAACAAGCCATCTGTAACGGTTATTCCTCATGACCTGATAAAGCGCGTTGAGATCTGCGTCACAAGGTTCATTCCTCCTTTTAACGCTGATTTTGCGGAATAATGTGTGTATGAACAGACAAATGGGAGGTGCTATTACAGCGCGTTCAAACTCAACCCTTTGACTTCACACAGCGATTACATTCTTAACACGAATACATGGAGCTAATACGCAAAACCCCGTATCATTGCGCGTTTTTAGCACGCTCAAAAGTGAACTCAATGACGCAAACTTTTATTCCTGGTAAAGACGCGGCGCTGGAAGACTCCATTTCCCGCTTCCAACAAAAACTCACCGATCTCGGCTTTAATATCGAAGAAGCTTCCTGGCTGAATCCGGTTCCCCACGTCTGGTCAGTGCACATTCGCGACCGCGACTGCCCGCTGTGCTTCACCAACGGTAAAGGCGCCAGCAAAAAAGCCGCTCTGGCTTCTGCTTTGGGTGAGTATTTTGAGCGTCTGTCGACCAACTATTTCTTCGCCGATTTCTATCTGGGCAAAGAAATTGCCAACAGCGACTTCGTGCATTATCCAAACGAGAAATGGTTCCCGCTACCGGAAGATAACCTTCTGCCTGAAGGTATTCTGGATGAGCGTCTGCACGCATTTTACGATGCAGATAAAGAACTGGTCGCCAGCGATCTGATTGATCTGCAATCCGGCAACCCGGATCGCGGGATTTGCGCATTGCCGTTCACCCGTCAGTCTGACCTGGAAACCGTATATATTCCGATGAACATCATCGGTAACCTGTATGTGTCAAACGGCATGTCTGCCGGGAATACCGCGAATGAAGCCCGCGTTCAGGGTCTGTCTGAAGTCTTCGAGCGTTATGTCAAAAACCGTATCATCGCGGAATCTATCAGCCTGCCAGAGATCCCTGCTGACGTGCTAGCGCGCTATCCGGGTGTGGTTGAAGCCATCGCCAAACTCGAAGAAGAAGGTTTCCCAATCCTGTCTTACGATGCCTCTTTGGGCGGCGACTATCCGGTCATTTGCGTAGTGCTGTTCAACCCGTCCAACGGGACTTGTTTCGCTTCCTTCGGCGCACACCCGGACTTCGGTGTTGCACTGGAGCGTACGGTCACTGAATTACTACAGGGCCGCAGCCTGAAAGATCTGGACGTCTTCGCCGCCCCAACCTTCGATGACGAAGAAGTGGCTGAACATGCCAATCTGGAAACTCACTTCATCGATTCCAGCGGTCTGATTTCCTGGGATATGTTTAAGCAGGATGCCGACTATCCGTTTGCAGACTGGAACTTCAGCGGCAAGACAGAAGAAGAGTTCGCCACGCTGATGGCAATCTTTGATAAAGAGGACGCTGAAGTTTATATCGCGGATTACGAGCATCTTGACGTGTATGCCTGCCGCATTATCGTTCCGGGTATGTCGGACATCTATCCTGCAGAAGATCTGCTGCTGGCGAACAACAGCATGGGCGCTCATTTGCGCGATCAGTTGCTGGCTCTGCCAGACAGCGATCTGCCAAAAGAAGCTTATTTGGAAATGATCACACAGCTTGATGATGAAGGTCTTGATGACTTTACCCGCGTTCGCGAGCTTCTGGGCATCGCCAGCGGCAAAGACAACGGCTGGTACACCCTGCGCGTAGGCGAGCTGAAATCTATGCTGGCACTGGCAGGCGGCGATTTGGATCAGGCGCTGACATGGGCTGAATGGGCGCATGAATTCAATGCATCGGTTTACAGCGATGAGCGCAACAACTATTACCGTTGTCTGCAAACACTTCTTCAGCTATCCCTGGAAGAAGATCGTGATCCGGCTCAGTACTACACGGCATTCGTGAAAATGTACGGTCAGAAAGCGGTTGATGATGCTTCAGCAGCCATCAGCGGCGAAGAGCGTTTCCACGGTCTGTTTGCAGTAGATGCCGACCTCAAAGCATTGCCTGCTCATCAGGCTCTGCTGGGCGCTTACGAAAAACTCCAGGTAGCAAAACGCCGTTACTGGTCAAAAGCCTGACCTTCCGACGTTTGAAAAATCTACGAACCGGCGGAATTTTCTGCCGGTTTTTTATTTCCCTTCGTAATGGCTTTGGGGGTTTATTTACCGCCAAATGTTTGACTCAGCCGAAAAAATGACGTGTAATTCGCCGCGAAATAAAGGCCGGTTGTCATTTTTCTGACTTAAGCCCCACGGACTTTTTAATAAGTTGCTCATCTGTAAAAAACACAAAGTAAAATTGACGAGAGCCATTAACAATGGCTTATTATAATTTACGTATAAATAAAAATAATTTGAACGTCCATCAACTTTATTTGTAAAAATTAAAATGTTTTTATTCTTTTATTTTCATTGAGTTAAGCAAAAAACCACCCCTTCAGTAGTACATCAAAAAGCACCAAAAACCGCCTCGTATGATCCACGTCAATTTTTACGTTATACTGCTTTGCTAGTATCTCGTTGCGCAGTGCATAGCCCTGAATAAGAGAGTTAATGTGAAAGCTGACAACCCCTTCGATCTAATATTACCCGCCGCTACAGCGAAAGTTGCTGAAGATGCCGGCGTTTATAAAGCCACCAAACAGCCGTTAAAAACATTCTTTTTAGCCATTACTGCTGGCGTCTTTATTTCTATCGCCTTTGCTTTTTATATCACTGCCACCACAGGCACCGGCACCGTCCCTTACGGCCTCGCAAAACTCGTTGGGGGCATCTGCTTCTCACTGGGTTTAATGCTGGTCGTTGTCTGCGGCGCTGACCTGTTTACTTCCACTGTGCTTATCGTGATTGCGAAAGCCAGCGGGCGTATCACCTGGGGGCAATTGGCACGTAACTGGGTCAATGTCTATATTGGTAACCTTATCGGATGCCTGTTCTTTGTCGCACTGATTTGGTTCTCAGGTGAGTATATGGTCGATAATGGTTTGTGGGGACTGAACGTTCTGCAAACTGCTGACCATAAAATGCATCACACGTTTATTGAAGCCGTTTGTCTGGGGATTCTGGCTAACCTGATGGTTTGCCTGGCGGTATGGATGAGTTACTCCGGCCGCAGTCTGATGGACAAAATGTTCGCAATGATCCTCCCCGTCGGCATGTTCGTCGCCAGCGGTTTCGAGCACAGCATTGCCAACATGTTCATGATCCCTTTAGGCATAGTGGTGAAGAACTTTGCGACACCAGAATTCTGGCAGGCTGTCGGCGCAACTCCGGCACAATTCGCAGAACTGAACATCACTAACTTTATCATCGACAATCTCATTCCTGTGACCATCGGTAACATCATTGGGGGCGGTTTGCTGGTAGGGTTAACGTATTGGGTCATATATCTTCGCGATGAGAAGCACCACTGATACAACGTGGCACTCTTGTTACGACAGTTTTACACGCGATTTTTAAGAAATCCAAATTAGAAGGTAGGTGCAAAATGTCCAAGCTCAATGAAAAATTGACCAACGCATGGGAAGGTTTTAGTGCTGGTGAATGGCAGAATGGCGTAAACGTCCGCGACTTCATTCAGAAAAACTACACACCGTATGAAGGTGATGAATCCTTCCTGGCTGGCGCGACTCAAGCGACAACCACCCTGTGGGATAAAGTAATGGAAGGTATCAAACTGGAGAACCGCACTAAGGCTCCTGTTGATTTTGATACTGACGTTGCGGCTACCATCACTTCTCATGACGCTGGCTACATCAATAAATCTCTGGAAACTATCGTTGGTCTGCAAACTGACGCGCCATTAAAACGTGCTCTGATCCCATTCGGCGGCATTAAAATGGTTGAAGGTTCATGTAAAGTTTATGGCCGTGAACTGGATCCAGCGCTGAAAAAAGTTTTCACCGACTACCGTAAAACCCATAACCAGGGTGTTTTCGACGTTTACACCAAAGACATTCTGAACTGCCGTAAATCTGGCGTTCTGACCGGTCTGCCAGATGCTTATGGCCGTGGCCGTATCATCGGTGACTACCGTCGCGTTGCGCTGTATGGTATTGATTTCCTGATGGCTGATAAATACGCACAATTCCAGTCTCTGCAAAATGATCTGGAAAACGGCGTGAATCTGGAAATGACCATCCAGCTGCGTGAAGAAATCTCTGAACAACACCGTGCTCTGGGTCAGATTAAAGAAATGGCTGCCAAATACGGTTGCGACATTTCTGGTCCTGCCACCAACGCACAAGAAGCGGTTCAATGGACTTACTTCGGCTACCTGGCTGCGGTGAAATCTCAGAACGGTGCTGCAATGTCCTTCGGTCGCGTATCTACCTTCCTTGACGTGTTCATCGAACGTGATATCAAAGCAGGCAAACTGAACGAAGAACAAGCTCAGGAACTGATTGACCACCTGGTTATGAAACTGCGTATGGTTCGTTTCCTGCGTACGCCTGAGTATGATGAACTGTTCTCTGGTGACCCAATCTGGGCGACTGAATCCCTGGCAGGTATGGGGGTTGATGGTCGTACTCTGGTAACCAAAAACAGCTTCCGCTTCCTGAATACTCTGTACACCATGGGGCCTTCACCAGAGCCGAACATGACCATCCTGTGGTCTGAAAAGCTGCCAATGAACTTCAAAAAGTACGCAGCGAAAGTGTCTATCGATACCTCATCTGTACAGTATGAGAACGATGACCTGATGCGTCCTGATTTCAACAACGATGACTACGCTATCGCTTGTTGTGTGAGCCCAATGGTTGTGGGTAAACAAATGCAGTTCTTCGGTGCTCGTGCAAACCTGGCGAAAACCATGCTGTATGCAATCAACGGCGGCGTTGATGAAAAAATGAAAATCCAGGTTGGCCCTAAAGAAGCGCCAATGATGGATGAAGTGCTGGACTATGACAAAGTTATGGACCGCATGGATCACTTCATGGACTGGCTGGCTAAACAGTATGTCACAGCACTGAACATCATTCACTACATGCACGACAAATACAGCTACGAAGCTGCGTTGATGGCGCTGCATGACCGTGATGTTTATCGCACAATGGCATGTGGTATCGCAGGTCTGTCAGTTGCTGCTGACTCCCTGTCTGCTATCAAATATGCAAAAGTTAGCACCATCCGTGACGAAGACGGCCTGGCTGTAGACTTCAAAATTGAAGGCGAATATCCACAGTTCGGTAACAACGATTCTCGCGTAGATGACATCGCTTGTGACCTGGTAGAACGTTTCATGAAGAAAATTCAGAAACTGCGTACCTACCGTGGCGCTGTAGCAACTCAGTCTGTTCTGACCATCACCTCTAACGTGGTTTATGGTAAGAAAACTGGTAACACCCCAGACGGTCGTCGTGCGGGTGCTCCATTTGGCCCAGGCGCTAACCCAATGCACGGTCGTGACCAGAAAGGTGCTGTTGCCTCTCTGACTTCTGTTGCTAAACTGCCGTTTGCTTACGCAAAAGATGGTATTTCTTATACCTTCTCTATCGTTCCAAATGCGCTGGGTAAAGATGATGATGTTCGTAAAGCGAACCTCGCGGGCCTGATGGATGGTTACTTCCACCACGAAGCGTCCATCGAAGGTGGTCAACACCTGAACGTGAACGTCATGAACCGCGAAATGCTGTTAGATGCGATGGAACATCCTGAAAACTATCCTCAGCTGACCATCCGTGTATCTGGTTATGCAGTACGCTTCAACTCACTGACTAAAGAACAGCAACAAGACGTTATTACCCGTACTTTCACCAAGTCCCTGTAATAATCTGCTGATGATTTAGCGTGATATATAAAGGCTCCACAACGTGGAGCCTTTGTTTCATCCTCACTACCCGCACTGTCTTCGCGACAGTCTGTTTTGCCAGAGCGCTATACGCCGTGGACCTCTGGCAAAGCAGTACCGCCATTGCTGACAATCAACCTTATTGATTGTCTGGTATCATAAACCTGTAGTTTCCAGTTTATCTCTGCCAGACCAGCACCCGCACATGTAGACTGCTATTCATTGGTCAATATGGAGAATAACCCGCAATGTCAGTTCAAGGTCGCATCCACTCATATGAATCCTGTGGCACCGTTGACGGCCCAGGTATCCGTTTCATTGTATTTTTCCAGGGTTGCCTGATGCGTTGCATGTATTGCCACAATCGCGATACCTGGGATACACATGGCGGGAAAGAGATCAATGTCGATGACTTAATGAAAGAAGTGGTGACTTATCGCCACTTTATGAATGCTTCTGGCGGCGGCGTAACGGCTTCTGGCGGCGAAGCAATCCTTCAGGCTGAATTCGTGCGTGACTGGTTCCGCGCATGTCAGAAAGAAGGCATTAACACCTGCCTGGACACAAACGGCTTTGTCCGACGTTATGATCCGGTGATCGACGAATTACTGGACGTCTCAGATCTGGTAATGCTCGATCTGAAACAGATGAACGATGATATTCACCAGAATTTGGTCGGCGTCTCTAACCACCGTACCCTGGATTTTGCCCGCTATCTGGCTAAACGAAATCAGCGTACCTGGATCCGTTATGTGGTTGTGCCGGGCTGGTCAGATGATGATGATTCCGCGCACAAACTCGGTGAGTTCACCAAAGATATGACGAACATCGAGAAGATTGAACTGTTGCCATATCACGAGTTGGGCAAACACAAATGGACTGCGATGGGTGAGAAATATGGTCTGGATGGCGTGAACCCACCGACCAAAGAAATTATGGAACGCGTAAAAAACATTCTTGCCAGCTACGGACATAAAGTCATTTATTAATGAACTGATTGTTTCTTGTCAAATTGTTGCCCATAAAAAAGACGCCTCATGGCGTCTTTTTGCATTTAAGGCTTTCGTACTGAATAGCTCAGTTCAGGCCGTTGCCACGGGATTATGATGATGGTCGGCTTTGCGCATCAGCATCACCAGATAAACCAGTGAAACCACAGCAATCATCACAAACAACAACCGGTCAGAATAGCTCTGCATCAGTATCGCAGTCATTGTCGGGCCTGCCAGGCTGCCGATGGTGTAACTCATCAGTAATGCCTGATTCATCGCGACCAGCTCTTCAGAATTTACTTTTTCGCAAGCCCATGACATCGCAACCGGATACAACGTGAAGCCCGCGCAACCGAGAATGAACAACGTCGGCGCCATCGCATAACCGCTCAGCATGGCGATACTGCCGAGGATCACGGCGAAAATCTGGATACGCAGCACCATCAGACGTCCGTAACGATCGGCCAGTCGCCCTACCGGCCACTGTCCGATAATTCCTGCGCTGACCAGCAATGCCATCCAGTAACCCACATTCGCATCACTCATTCCCTGATGGGTCAGGAAAAGCGGCATCAGACCATAGAGTGACCCAAGGACAATTCCGGAAATAATACAGCCATTTATCCCCAGACGTGCGTTACGACGTCTGAACATCGGCAGCACCGCGTGGCGGGGTTGTTCGCTGTCCTGATTTTCGATATGCGTTAACAGCAGTGGCAGCATCGCTATCACAATCAACGCGGTCACCCAAGGCAACACGCTGAAGATTGCTGTTGGTACGGTGCCGACCAGCAGTTGCCCGACCACTGTACCGATGTAATACATAATCATATAGGCCGCCAGCAGCTGACCACGGTTCTTCACTGTACCGCTGCGCAGCAAGGCACTTTCCACCACAACCCAGATCAGCGCACAGCCTACACCGGCGACAAAGCGTGCGGTGATCCAGCTCCAGAAGTCCATGGAAAGCGCCAGACCCGCGGTTGCGACAGCAAACATGATGCAGGAAAGATAATAGCTGCGGTTAAAACCAATACGTTTGATCAGGCTGCCGGCAATCAGCGTACCCAGCAAATTGCCAGTGAAATACGATGAACTGACAAGCCCGACCTGCCAGGTTGGCAGTTGTTCGTGACTGAGCCACAACGGCACCAGCGTGTTTAAAGCGGCGATAGAAATCGTCAGCAGGAGAAGTCCGCACAACAGTAGAGCGACGGGACGGGAATAGGCGGACATAGGTTGTTGACGACCAAAAATCGGAGAAATTGCGCGCATCATGCCACCGGCCAAAAAAATGTCAATCTGGCAAAAAGAGGCCTGCGCACAAACTGCGGGGTGATGATTGAAATCGCTAATCAAGCAAAGAGATCAGGAATCATGACGCTTCAATGACAATTGAATATCACCATGATAACAAACAAGTTTGCATTTACCGCAGCCGTCACACTTCTGGTTATCTACGGAAGGTTGATTCTGTTGATTAAAAAATATTGCCGAGCGCGGACACGCAATTTCGCACATCCTGCATAAATCATCCATGCGACCTAAACAGGGCGGCAGAATTACCGGACGCAGGCCCGTGTCCGGCGAAATGCTCAGGTCAAGCGCACCGCGTTCACAGGCCTGAGTACAGGCACTACAAAAATCACATTCCGCGTAATCGATAATGAGTACGGCCTTACCGGACTCAATACTGAGTAAACCTACAGGACAAGCATCCGCGCAATGCCCGCACCCGTTGCATTGCTTAAGGAAAAGCGGTTCTGCCAGCGCCTGCGGTGGACGCGGCACGGCCTGCTGACGCAAATCTCCGGCGACCGTATTTACTTCTGCAGACGGCTTTGCGGATGACAATAATCCACGGAATAACCCCCGGCGGCTGACAACCCGGCTGCTCATCCAGGCGTGATAGTAACGGCTATCCCGTGGATCACTCATCAGAAATACAGTTCCTTCGCCGGAATAGCTTCCAGCACCAGTGCCTCTCGCCATCCGCTAAGCGTTGATTCCGCCAGAACGGCCACGCCCTCATACCACGGATGTTCAGCTTTCATTCCCAGCAATTCGAAATAACGCCCTGCCCATGGCATCAAATGTACAGTCAGAAATTCACCCAGCAGTTGCGGCGAATTTTCAGCAAGCCAGGCGGACAACATCAGCATCAGCCCGATGTGATCTTCCGGTTCAGCCTGCTTAAGATGCGGTTCAATATGGTTTAAACGCATCCACTGGCGTAATGCCAGTGTGGAATCGCCAAAAATGACGGATTCTTTATCGAGATAGACTGAGCCCCACGGCGGGGCCGGTAAGGCATAAGGCCCGACAAACAGGCGCTGCCATGCGTCATTTAACTCTTCCGCTGAAACATTGGCCTCAGCGAACAATTCTGCGGCACAGGCTTTCGCCTCCGGCGTTGCGCATGGCCACATCTGCACCCAGTCATTGCTTTTGAGCAAGGCAATCAGAGGCTGAACTTGTTCTGAATCCGGGGGATAAAACAGCATCGCGCCCAGTACCTTCGCGGATAAACTTATTGATTCTGCTGACATAGTTAACTCTTTCTTTTGGGTGCACATCACTACCGACGGCGCGTTCCCTGATAAACTGAAATCAGCCGCTGACGGCCATACCCACGGTCATATGCAAACCATAGAAAATTGCACGTCCAATCAGCTCCCCGGCAAAGACCAGCACGAAAGCTAAAACCATTGAAGCGATCGCAGGGCGCTTGCGCAGTATCAGCGGGCAAATCCAGCAACCCAGCCCCAAAGCAATCAGCACCAGCCGTGAAACTGACAACATGCCGTATTGCGGGATCAGCGCAGAAGCCGCCTGAACGGCGCTGTTGATCGAGGCAAGGCTGGCACTTTGCATTACCACCACACACATACTGACGACCAGCGCCGTGACACTGATAACCGGCAGCAGGCGAAGCGCGCAGCCGTTAATATCAGCGCCGCGCAGCAGCAGATACCCCAGAACCGGGCCACCAATCAGCACCGTCAGCCCGAAGTGGAACGCGGTGTAAGCATTATCCCAGGTCGGCACCGTATTGATTTCGTAAACACGGCACATGGCATAAACGAAACCCACACCAGCCACCATGGTCACGATCAGCCAGACTTTTCCCAATGCGCTAGGCATTTTGTTGAGGACAGCCAGCAACCAGTAAATCCCGCCTAAGGCAAAGAAAAGTGATCCACTGCCGATTTCATTACTCAGTGGTGAAGCGCCCAGACGATTGAGAGAATTGAAAGCGCGCAGCGGTGAGCCCAGGTGCAGAACCGAGGCGATAAAAGCTACCGCCATCAGCACCCAGAGAAAAAACATCGACAGGTGGATCCGGCGATATTCTTCTTCGCTACGCCGGGTCAGCAATGCAATCGCCAGCACGATAAATGCGCCAACCACGCATTGCCCGAGAACCGTAAAGACCATTAAAGGCCATTCATGCCATCCGTTTCCCATCTCAAACCTCCTTCGGGTTAGCCAGATAACCCGTGGTATCGCCTACCGGACGGCAATTCGCATTGGGTTTGATGACGATATTTGGGTGAGTAAAATGTGCAGCGGGCAAAGGCGCGACTTCAGCCAGTTCGCCGTATTTCGCACGCAGTTCTTCGATCGGTGCCATATCCAGCGCACGTAGCGGGCAGGATTCAACACAAATGGGCTTCTTGCCTTCTGCGATCCGCTCATAACAGCCGTCGCATTTCGTCATATGACCTTTGGCTTCGTTGTACTGCGGCGCACCGTACGGACACGCCATATGGCAGTAACGGCAACCGATGCATACGTCTTCGTTGACCACTACGAAACCATCTTCCCGTTTATGCATGGCGCCGCTCGGGCAAACTTTGGTACAGGCCGGATCTGCGCAATGGTTACAGGAAATCGACAGGTAATAGGCGAAGACGTTCTGATGCCAGCCATCGCCGTCCTGCTGCCAGTCGCCACCGGCATATTCGTATACCCGTCGGAAACTGACGTCAGGCGTCAGATTTTTGAAATCCTTACAGGCCATTTCGCAGGTTTTGCAGCCTGTGCAGCGGCTTGAATCAATATAAAATCCATATTGAGTTGTCATGTTTTGCTCCATTAAACCTTAGCCACTTGCACAAGGTTGGTGTGAGAGGGGTTACCTTTCGCCAGCGGTGAAGGCCTTTGAGACGTCAGTACGTTGATGCTGCCCGCGCGGTCGATTTTTTTGCTGTCGGGGGAATACCAGGCACCTTCACTGAGCGCGACAACACCCGGCATCATGCGAGGAGTCACTTTGGCGGCAATGCGCACTTCGCCGCGATCGTTGTAAATGCGGATCATGTCGCCGTTCGCAATACCCCGCTGTGAAGCATCCATCGGGTTGATCCACATTTCCTGACGACAGGCAGCTTTGAGTACGTCGACGTTGCCGTAGGTTGAATGGGTGCGCGCTTTGTAATGGAAGCCGGTCAGTTGCAGGGGATATTTGCTGGCCAGCGGGTCGTCATAGTTCTCGAAACCGGCGGCATAAACCGGCAGCGGATCAATCACATCGTCTTTGGCGAGTTCCCATTCAGCGGCAATATTTGCCAGCTCAGCCGAGTAGATTTCGATTTTGCCGGAAGGGGTATCCAGCGGATTGGCGGCAGGATCTTCACGGAACGCTTTATACGCCACGTGATGCTGTTCAGGATCGCGTTTCTTGAACATGCCCTGTTTACGAAATGTGTCGAAATCCGGCAGTTCCGGCAGTGCTTCTCGGGATTGCTGATACAGATGACGCATCCACTCTTCCTGCGTGCGCCCTTCCGTAAACGTCTGTTCAACGCCCATACGACGCGCCAGTTCAGAGGTCATTTCATAAATATTTTTGCACTGAAAACGTGGCTTGATTGCCTGGTCAGCAAAAATGATGTAGTCCATGTTGCCGCAGGAAGCATCCAGGCAAAAATCCATCTGCTCTGAGGCCGTACAGTCCGGCAAAATAATGTCTGCATATTTCGCTGACGACGTCATGTGGTTATCAATCACCACGATCATTTCGCATTGCGTATCGTCCTGCAGAATTTCATGCGTACGGTTGATATCAGAGTGCTGATTGACCAGACAGTTACCGGCATAGTTCCAGATAAACTTGATGGGCACATCCAGTTTAGTCTTTCCGCGAACACCGTCTTTGGTGGCCGTCATTTCCGGCCCCCTGACGATAGCGTCGGTCCAGAGGAACATGGAAATGCTGGTCTGAATTGGATTTTCAAACGTCGGCATACGTACAAACGGGATTTCGTACGAACCTTCGCGCGCACCGGAATTCCCGCCGTGAACGCCAACGTTGCCGCTCAGAATCGCCAGCATCGCAATGGCACGGGTTGCAATTTCACCGTTTGCATGGCGCTGCGGCCCCCAGCCCTGAGTAATAAAGGCCGGTTTTGCCTGACCAATTTCACGCCCCAGCTTCACGATTTTATCGACAGAAATGCCGGTAATTTTTGCCGCCCACGCTGGCGTTTTCGCAATACCATCCGGACCATCGCCGAGAATATAGGCTTTATAATGCGCATTCTGCGGGACACCGGTCGGTAAAGTTTTCGCATCGTAACCGACGCAATATTTGTCGAGGAACGGCTGATCGACCAGATTTTCGGTAATCATCACGTGAGCCAGCGCAGCCGCCAGTGCCCCGTCGGTCCCCGGGCGGATCGGCACCCATTCATCTTCACGACCCGCACCGGTATCGGTATAACGTGGATCGACAATGATCATGCGGGCGTTGGACTTCTGGCGGGCCTGCTCGAGGTAATACGTCACGCCACCGCCGCTCATGCGGGTTTCGCCCGGATTATTCCCGAACAGAACCACCAGCTTACTATTTTCAATATCTGAAGGGCTGTTGCCGTCCGCCCAGCCTCCGTAGGTATAATTCAGACCGGCGGCAATCTGTGCGGAGCTGTAATCGCCGTAATGATTGAGATAGCCGCCGCAGCAGTTCATCAGGCGTGCAATCAGGGTTTTACCCGGTGGCCACGAACGCGTCATGGTACCGCCCAGCGTACCGGTGCCGTAGTTGAGATAAATTGCTTCATTGCCAAAACGCTGAATAATATCTTTCAGGCTACCGGCCAGCGTGTCGAACGCTTCATCCCAGCTGATTGGCTTAAATTTTCCTTCACCGCGTTTGCCGACACGCTTCATCGGATATTTCAGACGGTCGGGATTGTAAACACGGCGGCGCATTGAACGCCCGCGCAAACAGGCCCGCACCTGATGCAGCGCCTCATAATCATCGTCGCCGGTATTGTCGGTTTCGACGTAACGAATTTCGTCGTCCACAACGTGCATTCTGAGCGGACAACGGCTGCCACAGTTGACAGTGCACGCACTCCAGACGATTTTCTCATCGCCCATTTTTGCCGTCGCTGGGTCTGAATCTGCTCGCACAGATTTGAACGGCAGCGAAATGCCTCCAACTGCAGCGGCCATCCCGGCCAGCGTAGTTCCTTTAACCAGGTCACGGCGGCTGATCCCGATCCCTGAACCGGATTTAGTTCTGTTTTGATCCGACATTACATACTCCACATACGCCCCGGTTTAAGGAGCGAAAATTTAACAACCGTGTCACTGAGCCTGGCTCTTTGTCCGTCGCTTCTTTAGACTTTTTCTATTTGAATCAGATTAGTATGTTGAGGATTCCCCTTCGCGAGAGGCGAAGGCCGCTGAGTCGTCAGCGTGTTCATGCAGGCACCATGGTCAATACGATCACCACTCATATTGGCCTGATGCCATGCGCCCTGCCCCATAGCAACAACGCCGGGCATGATCCGGGGCGTGACTTTTGCGGCCACACGGATTTCGCCACGGTCGTTGAAGACTTTCACTTTGTCGCCGTTTTGAATGCCACGGGTTTGCGCATCAATCGGGTTGATCCAGACTTCCTGACGGCACGCGGCCTGCAAAACGTCGATGTTGCCGTACGTTGAATGAATACGCGCCTTGTAATGGAAACCGAACATTTGTAGCGGAAACTGGCTGCGTTTCGGGTCATCCCAGCCTTCGAAAGTGGCGGCATAAATGGGTAACGGGCTGATGGTTTCGTCTTTTTGCAGTTCCCATTCGCTGGCGATTTCTGCCAGCGCGGAAGAGTAAATTTCGATTTTTCCGGAAGGCGTTTTCAACGGGTTAGCAACAGGATCCTGCCGGAATTTTTTGTAGGCCACGAAATGACCGGCTGGGTCTTTACGCTTATAAATACCCATCTCGCGCAGTTCTTCATACGCAGGTAACGCCGGGTCTTTCGCCAGCATTTTGGCGTACAAATACTGCAGCCATTCCCGCTGAGTACGGCCTTCGGTGAATTTGTTGTAAACATCCGGACCAAGACGACGCGCTACTTCACTCATCATCTCGTAAATGCCTTTGCGCTCGAATTTGGCTGAAGTCGCGGGTTGGATGAAAATCAGATATCCCATGTTGCCGGCGTATTCGTTAGGAATAATGTCTTCCTGTTCGACAGTCATAAGATCCGGCAACAGGATATCGGCGTATTTAGCCGAAGAGGTCATGAAGTTTTCCAGCACCACGATCAACTCGCACTGCGAGTCGTCCTGCAGAATATCGTGAGTTTTATTGATATCGGAATGCTGGTTGGTGATGGTATTACCGGCATAATTCCAGATGAACTTAATCGGTACATCCAGCTTGTCTTTGCCACGAACACCATCTGCCTTAGCCGTCATTTCAGGGCCACGCGCAATCGCATCTGTCCAACTGAAACAGGAAATCTGCGTCTGAACCGGATTGTCCAGCACCGGCATACGTTCAATGGTGATGGTATACGTGGATTCCCGCGCCCCGCTGTTACCGCCGTTAATCCCGACGTTACCGGTCAGAATCGGCAGCATGGCGATCGCGCGTGAAGTCAGTTCACCGTTGGCCTGGCGTTGTGGCCCCCAGCCCTGAGAAATATAGGCCGGTTTAGCCTGACCAATTTCCCGCGCCAGTTTCACGATTTTGTCTGCCGGAATACCAGTGATGCGTGAAGCCCATTCAGGTGTTTTGGCCGTGCCATCCGCCCCCTGGCCGAGAATATAAGCTTTGTAATGGCTGTTAGCTGGCGCATCTGCCGGTAAGGTTTTTTCGTCGTAACCTACGCAATAAGAATCAAGGAAAGCCTGATCGACCATATTTTCGGTGATCAGCACATGCGCCAGACCTGCAACCAGCGCGGCATCCGTTCCCGGACGGATCGGGACCCATTCATCTTCACGTCCGGCGGCTGTGTCTGTGTAACGGGGGTCGATCACGATCATGCGGGCATTGGAACGCTGGCGCGCCTCTTCCAGATAGTAGGTGATCCCCCCTCCGCTCATCCGCGTTTCGGCCGGATTGTTACCGAAAAATACAACCAGCTTGCTATTTTCAATATCAGATGTGCTGTTACCGTCGTTGCTGCCATAGGTGTATGGCATCGCGCAGGAGATTTGCGCGGTACTGTAGCTACCGTAGTGGCTAAGGAAACCGCCGTAACAGTTCATCAGGCGGGTCACCAGCGAAGCGTAAGGAGAGGAGCGCGTTATATTTCCGCCTATAACGCCGGAAGTGTAATTGATATAAACGGCCTCATTGCCGTATTTACCGACGATACGCTTCAGGTTGTTGGCTATTTCATCAAAAGCTTCTTCCCAACTGATCCGTTTGAATTTACCTTCGCCGCGTTTGCCGACGCGTTTCATCGGGTAATTCAAACGCTCAGGATGGTTCATCCGCCGGCGGATTGAGCGACCGCGCAGACAAGCGCGAACCTGGTGATCTCCGTAGATATCGCTGCCGGTGTTATCTGTTTCAACCCAGTAAACTTCGTCATCACGTACATGCAAACGCAGTGCGCAGCGGCTGCCGCAGTTAACCGAGCAAGCTCCCCAGACCACCTTATCTTCGGGTGCTGAAATTTTCGCTTCATCCACGGCTTGCGCCAGTGCTTTACGGCTAAAAGGAAGAGATAAACCGCCTGCGGCAAGGGCAAGCCCTGCCAACGTTGATGTTTTCATCAGCATCCTTCGGCTGATGCCACTTTTTGCTGTGGGGACTTCTGGTTTAATTTCTGACATTTTCCCGCTCCGGTGCTGGAGTAGTTACCCACTCAGAATGCAGGGATACTACTAATTAAGAGGTAGGAAACTTTGTCTGCTATCAATAAAGGCGGGGTTGAAGCGAGGGAAATGGCGAATTCTTAACGCAGCGCACGATTTTATGCATAAAAAAAGCGCCATTAGGCGCTTTTTCGCTATATTAGTGCATATATAACGGGGTTAACCGATATATTCTAAACCGCCCATGTAAGGACGTAATACTTCCGGTACTTCAATGCGGCCATCGGCTTGCTGATAGTTTTCCAGCACAGCCACCAGCGTACGACCGACTGCCAGACCCGAGCCGTTCAGGGTATGAACGAGACGTGGTTTTTTGTCGGTTTTATTGCGGAAGCGAGCCTGCATACGACGCGCCTGAAAATCCCACATGTTTGAACATGAGGAGATTTCCCGGTAAGTGTCTTGCGCAGGCAGCCACACTTCCAGATCGTAAGTTTTGCTTGAACCGAAGCCCATGTCGCCGGTACACAGCAACATTTTACGGTATGGCAGATTAAGTAACTGAAGCACTTTTTCCGCATGACCGGTCAGTTCTTCCAGCGCGTCCATTGAATCTTCCGGACGAACAATCTGAACCATTTCGACTTTATCAAACTGGTGCATACGAATCAGGCCACGGGTATCACGACCATACGAACCGGCTTCTGAACGGAAGCAAGGTGTATGGGCGGTCATTTTCAGTGGGAGAGATTCTTCTTCCAGAATTTCGTCACGAACCAGGTTTGTCAGCGGCACTTCTGCGGTTGGGATCAGCGCATAGTTGCTGCTGCCGGCCTCTTCATCTAAAGGCTTGGTGTGGAACAGGTCTTCGCCAAATTTCGGCAACTGGCCTGTACCGTACAGCGTCTCGTGGTTAACGAGATACGGCACGTAGGCTTCCAGATAACCGTGTTGCTCGGTGTGCAGGTCCAGCATGAACTGGGACAGCGCGCGGTGCATGCGGGCGATTTGCCCTTTCATAACCACAAAACGAGCGCCGGTCAGTTTCACTGCGGCAGCGAAATCAAGACCGCCTGCCATTTCACCCAGCGATACGTGATCGCGGACGGCGAAATCATACTGACGCGGTGTGCCCCAGCGGCTGACTTCCTGGTTATCGTTCTCGTCTTTACCGGCAGGTACCGAATCATCTGGCAGGTTTGGAATAGCGGAAGCGATATCACGGATATCGTTCTGCAATGCATCCAGCTCAGCTTTCGCAGCGTCCAGCTTCTCACCCAGCGTATTCACTTCCAGACGCAGGGGTTCGATGTCTTCGCCACGGGCTTTTGCCTGACCGATAGATTTCGATCGTGCGTTACGTTCAGCCTGGAGAGTTTCCGTTTCTACCTGCAAGACTTTGCGGCGTTCTTCCTGAGAACGCAGCTTTTCCACATCGAGTTTAAAACCTCTGCGAGCGAGTTTTTCTGCAACTGCGTCTAGCTCATTACGCAGCAGATTGGGATCCAGCATGCTAATCCTGTACGTGTCGTTATTGAATGTTAATTTGACGGTGCACGCTGCCTGAAATAGCAGCGTGTCAAAGAGTTATCACCGATAACCTTACCGCAACGATAAAATTAGCGGTAGCGTTTTGTCGGGCTATTTTGATCTTGTTCAGCGAGCCATGCCAGCTTTTCACCGATCTTGCCTTCGAGCCCCCGTGAAGTCGGGTAATAATACTGCGTTCGGGCCATTTCTGGCGGGAAATAATCTTCACCGGCCGCGTAGGCATTAGGCTCATCATGTGCATAACGATACTCCGCGCCCAAGCCCATTTCCTTCATCAGTTTGGTTGGTGCATTACGCAGGTGTTCCGGTACATCGTAATCAGCCATTTCACGCGCATCGCGCATTGCCGATTTGAAAGCGGTATAGACCGCGTTACTTTTCGGCGCACACGCCAGATAAACAATAGCCTGCGCAATGGCACGTTCGCCCTCTGCGGGGCCGACGCGCGTAAAGCAGTCCCAGGCCGAAATAGCCACCTGCATACCACGCGGATCGGCATTACCGACGTCTTCAGACGCAATCGCCAGTAAACGCCGTGCGACATACAACGGATCGCCACCGGCGGTAATAATGCGTGCGTACCAGTACAGCGCCGCATCCGGCGAGGAACCGCGCACGGATTTATGTAACGCAGAAATCAGATCGTAAAAACGGTCGCCCTTGTTATCGAAACGCGCGCTGCGTTCTCCGGCAATCTCGGTAAGCAGTTCCGGGGTCAGCGTGCGGTAGCCTTTGGCATCAATCTCAGCCATATCAGCCATCATTTCGATGCTGTTCAGCGCACGACGGGCATCACCGTTAACCAGCTCAGAGAGCATGCGACGCGTTTCAGGCGGGACACGAATTTTTTCGTTGGCATAGCCACGCTCAGCGTTCGTCAGCGCCTGATCGATGACTTTTTCGATATCTTCAGCCGTCAGCGATTTAAGGAGATAAACACGGGCACGGGATAACAAGGCAGAATTGAGTTCGAATGACGGGTTTTCTGTCGTGGCACCAATAAATGTAATCGTACCGTCTTCGATATGCGGCAGAAAAGCATCCTGCTGACTTTTGTTGAAACGGTGGACTTCGTCAACAAACAAAATGGTACGACGCCCGGCATCACGATTTTGCCGGGCGCGCTCGATAGCTTCACGGATATCTTTCACCCCTGAGGTCACCGCTGAAATACGCTCAACGTCGGCATTTGCATAACGGCCAATGAGTTCTGCCAGCGTGGTTTTCCCGGTTCCTGGCGGCCCCCACAAAATCATCGAGTGCAACTGACCCGCCTCGATGGCACGCGGCAAAGGTTTGCCCGGAGCGAGGAGATGCTGCTGACCAATGTATTCTGCAAGTGTTACCGGCCGCATTCTCGCGGCCAGTGGCTGGAATTCATTCAGGGAAAAATCGAGTGACAGATTACTCAAGCTTACCTCACTGACGCTGGTCGTCCACCGTCACACCTTTTGGCGGAGTAAATTTAAACTTCGCATCATCAACAGACGCGTTTTGCTCACCCTTCAGGGTATAAGCGCTCTTTTGGCCATCCTGCTCAACCGCAGTAAAGCTTTTGATGGTGCCTGATGGTGTAACCGTGATTGCAAATTGCTTCAAATTTCCTGTGGACGCTTTCGGCGTCAGCTGGAAATCATCACCCTGCTGTTTCACGTTATATTTTGACCAGTCGCTGCTGTCGTTGCGGGTAATCAGCATGAACGGCGTGTTTCCTGTAGCATTTTTCAGCCAGGTTGCAGTGACCTGCTCAACAAACGGGTTGTAGAACCAGAGTGTTTTGCCATCAGAAACCAGAATGCTTTCGTCCGGCGTCGTCATATGCCAGTTAAACAGGTTTGGACGTTTGACCCACAGTTCGCCTTCACCCTGCTGAACGGCAGAACCGTCATCGCTGGTCACAGTCTGAGTAAAGCTGGCGTGGAAAGTATTCAGTTTACCCAGGCGGGATTTGAGATCACTGCTGGCATCAGCCATAACGGAAGCGGAGGTAAATGCAGTCAGTAAACACCCTACCAATAACAATTTTTTCATTCTTATAATTACCTCAAAAATTCTTAAACTTCAGACGATGCCTTTCACGAAGACAAAAGACGTAGGGTGCGAACTCTATCCGAGGCAACGCCCTGGTGGTAGCTCAATCATCTGAAAAGCAGTCATTTTACGCATCTTTGCACAAGGGCCGCATTCGCGACCCCTCTTAACAAAACCCGGCAAAACCCAATGATTTATTCGTGTGATGGCGGAGCCAGCACTTCGCGGTTACCGTTATGGCCCGGTGCACTGACAATGCCCTGCGCTTCCATCTGTTCCACAATTCGCGCCGCACGGTTATACCCGATACGGAACTGACGCTGAACCCCTGAGATGGACGCACGACGCTTGTCGACGACGAACGCAACGGCCTGATCAAACAGGGCATCGAGTTCTTCATCACCGTCCAGACCGAGACCGCCGCCTTCGCCATCGTCGCCACCGGAAACGATGCTTTCGATGTACTTAGGACGACCGCGGGCTTTCCAGTCCTGAACCACCGCGTGCACTTCCTGATCACGAACAAATGCGCCGTGAACACGAACCGGAATCGATGAGTTTGGTGCCATATACAACATGTCACCCATACCCAGTAACGATTCTGCGCCGCCCTGATCGAGGATGGTGCGGGAATCGATTTTACTCGACACTGTAAAGGCAATACGGGTCGGGATGTTCGCCTTGATCAGACCGGTAATGACGTCGACGGAAGGACGCTGTGTTGCCAACACCAGGTGGATACCGGCCGCACGGGCTTTCTGTGCCAGACGTGCAATCAGCTCTTCCACTTTTTTACCGACGGTCATCATCAGGTCAGCAAATTCGTCGACCATCACCACAATAAACGGTTCTTTTTGCAGATATGGCGGTTCTGCAGCCATACCGTCGCCAGGCTTCCAGAATGGATCGGGAATCGGTCTGCCCATCGCTTCCGCCTCAAGAATGCGTTCGTTGTAACCCGCCAGATTTCGCACACCCAGCGCGGACATCAGTTTATAGCGACGCTCCATTTCACCGACACACCAGCGCAGCGCATTCGCTGCATCTTTCATGTCGGTAACCACTTCGGTCAGCAGATGCGGGATCCCTTCATACACGGACAACTCGAGCATTTTCGGGTCAATCATGATGAAGCGCACATCTTCTGGTTTGGATTTATACAACATGCTGAGGATCATGGCGTTCACACCCACAGACTTACCGGAACCGGTTGTACCGGCCACCAGCAAGTGCGGCATTTTCGCCAGATCGGCAATAACGGGCTCGCCTGAAATGTCTTTACCCAACACGATCGTCAGCGGAGAGGTACTTTCTTTGAATTTCGCGCAGTCCAGCACTTCACGCAGATACACTGTCTGGCGCTTTTTATTCGGCAACTCCAGACCAACGTACGGCTTGCCGGGGATCACTTCCACGACGCGCACGGCGACGGCGGATAATGAACGGGCAAGGTCACGCGACAGGTTAGAAATTCGCGCGGCTTTCACGCCCGGCGCAAGATCCAGCTCAAAACGTGTGATGACCGGACCTGGCAATTTTCCGACGACATCCGCTTTAATGCGGTAATCGTTCAGGCGCGCTTCGATCAGATTGCCCATCTGCTCGAGGGCGAACTCGTCAACAGGTTCTGCTTCCGCCGGTGGCGAGGTCAGCAAATCCAGGGACGGCAGCGGCGTTGTCGGCTTGACCAGCGGCTGCTCATTACGCATCAGGAACGGGTGGATCAGGCTGTCCATATCAGGCTGTGCAGACGGCGATGACTGACGTGGCGCTTCATATTCCTGCGCATGCTGCACAGGCTCTGAAGCGGCCTGACGCTGATAAGGCGGCTGTTGTGCAAACGCAGCAGGTTGCGGCTCTTCTTCTGCCTGAGCTGGCAACGTGAATAACGGTTCTGACGGCGTATCATCAACCAGATCGGCCATTGGCGAGAAGCTAAACGCATCGTGCTGGCTCAGTTTCATCGCAGCGGCAGCGAAATCATCCGCAACGGTATTTGTCGCCTCTGGCGGCAGACTCTGCGAGTGATGATGCTGAACCAGACCACTTTGCGGTTCGACGTCCTGCTGATAACGGGCGTTTTCCCGCGCTGCAAACGCGTTGCGTAATTCCGCTTCCTGCAACGCTGCTTCTTCATCAGGCTCATCTTCGGTGACAGATTCACCGTAGCGTTCCTGTTGCTGAGCCGCAAAAGCTTCCTGCAACGCCGCTTCCTGTCGGGCTTCCTCATCAGCCTGCGCCAGAGGATCGTTATGCCAGTCAGCGTGTTCTGCCTCTTTTTGCGCGGCAGCTTGTGCATTTTTCTGCTGTTCGGCGATGCGCTGCGACGGCAATTTAATCCCGTAGGAAGCCAGTTCACGACGCGTTGGGATACGCACCGGATTTGGACGCGGCAATTCCGGCCCGAAGCCTTTCTTCACCTGAGGATTTTCATCACTCACGGCGCTGAACGCTGGCATAAACGTATTGCTGGCAGACGTTGCCGCCGACTGCCCTGCCTGCGCAAGGCCGGTTGCCAGTGCTGCGGTGGCCGCGACGCTCGCAATTTGCGCCGCATCAGGTGCCGCAGAGCTGAAATCGAACGGAGAACGTGAATGCTCAACCGCCGTCTGCCAGTTACCCATACTCGGACCATCGTCATCGCTGCGCTGAACCGGTGCCGGAGAAGGTGATTGCTGTACCGGCTGCGGATGACGTGGCACAGGTGTCTCTTCCGGAATTTCGAAGTTATATAACGGCGGAGCCGCAGGCTGCGGTGCTTGCGGAGACGGAGCTATTTCTGCCACCGGCGGTTCAGCCGCATACGGATTCACTGTTTCTGCCGCCATAGCCGGAGCTGGTTCGGCTGCAATAACCGGCGTAACCGGAGGCGTTTGTACTGCCGGATTAGTCACGGAAGGCGCAGAGAAAAGAACGTCGTCTTCGTCAGCTTCTGAAGCCGCGACAGCCTCTGGCACAGCCGCCGCAGTAGCAGCAACCGCGGCAGGAGCCACTTTCGCTACCGGTTTTTCGTCATCGTCTTCCAGTAACGGATCGTCCTGCTCGTCGTATTCGTAATCTTCATCCCGGCGCGAACGGTTGGTCACGATATTAGTGACACCAAGCACTGCACCGCCGATTTTTTCAGCGATCGTCAGCCATGACCAGCCGGTGAACAGCGTAAGCCCGGCCGCCCAGACGCACAGCAGAACCAGCGTTGCCCCGACGTTGTTGAAGTACGGCGTCATCGCTGTGCTCAGCAAACTGCCGATCACACCGCCCGACGCGAAGTAGTAAAGGTCATCGACGTTGACGGATGCCAGACCGCAGGACGTAACAATAAGCGCCAGCGTCCCGATAAGGCGCAGCGACAGAGCAAAATAATCGACAAAATCCTGATTATCCCGCTGACGGAAAGCCGCCCAGCACAGACACAGGATAATAGGGGGAATAGCGTAACCAAATACGCCAAAAATGAAGAACAGCGTGTCGGCCATCCAGGCACCCACACCACCGCCCCAGTTATGAATAGGCCCATGCCATGCGGTCTGAGACCAGCTTGGATCAGAGGGGTTAAAACTCACCAGTGCTGCCATTAAATAAGCAGCAAAAATCGCTACCACAACCAGCAAAGCCTCCAGGATACGGCGACCATTGCTCAGTCTTTTCAGGGTAACTTCTTTATCTTCTGTATATTCCTGGCTCAAGAAAGGCTCTCCAGGTTCCTGTGAACTGAGAAAAAGCAACAGCGCCGAGAGTAGACCCCGGCGCCATAGCTGTATAGATACACAGGAGTGTAGCTAAAAATGCAAGGTTTTGCACCTGACAATTACCGTGTCTTAATGACCAGGCGATTCGTCTGTTTCACTTCTTCCATTACCACATAGGTACGGGTGTCGTTAACGCCCGGCAGACGAAGCAAAGTCTCACCTAACAACTTACGGTAAGCCGACATATCAGGTACGCGGGTTTTCAACAGATAGTCGAAATCCCCAGAAACCAAATGACACTCCTGAATATCTTCGAGTTTTTGTACTGCCGCATTGAACTGCTCAAACACATCTGGCGCGCCGCGGTTGAGAGTGATCTCAACAAATACCAGCAACGAAGCATCCAGATAATGCGGGTTGAGCAATGCGGTATAGCCATTGATGAAGCCCTGACGTTCCAGACGACGAACGCGCTCCAGACATGGAGTCGGAGATAATCCCACACGTTTGGAAAGCTCGACGTTTGAAATCCGGCCATCCTTTTGCAATTCGTTGAGGATGTTACGGTCAATACGGTCGAGATCTTTTCCCGGACGTTTTTTGTTGTCTACCATTATTATTGTCTCTCTGCTGTCCTTCCCTGCACCTGCCATACCCCAGCCAACTTCAATGTCTAAGGGTTGTCCCAAGCGAAGACCCGATTATTAAGGTTCACGCATCCAAAAGTCGTGTTGATCCCCTGTCAAAAGGAACACGGCCGTATAAGCGGATACTCAAAAGAAATAACCGTGCGAAATTAATAGGTTGTAAACAGCCAACCTGATTCACTAAACCCTGCTGTAACTAAAAAGTCAAAAAGCAAGACCAGAACGGGTCTGGTAGCAGCCAATTGCATAAATTCAAGTCACAGACAGGCAGTTAATTTCTTCTTCCCCTGATGTTTTCGCAAATGCACAGCGGATTGTCAAAGTAAAAGAAGCAAAATCAGAAGAACGTGCCAGATTGAAAAGCCAGCGCGCCTTTTTAGCTATCTTTAATCTTTGAACAATAACAATTCCGTTCACGCCTTATTTCAGTCAAATCCACACAAACTGCCGTGATTTGTCATCAAAAGTCCGCGTATGGGCAAACAACCTGCCAGCGCATTCATGTCTTTACGCTGTTTTTTTACTCTAACCATCAAACAGTTACCTGCAGCGAAATCCTTTCTACGCGGGTTCGGCAGTAAAAACTATCAGACAAATCGTTAACAACATCTGAGTTTGCTTTTTTTAACGCGCTATTTTCCCTACAATCTGTCTATCGCTAGTCGCCATCGCGGAGATGAATTACGCATGAGTACGGTTAAACACAGTAAATTATTGATTCTGGGCTCTGGCCCGGCGGGTTATACCGCGGCAGTTTATGCTGCACGCGCTAACCTCAACCCGGTTTTAATCACCGGTGTCGAAAAAGGCGGTCAGCTGACCACCACCACGGAAGTGGAAAACTGGCCGGGCGATCCGGAAGGTCTGACCGGTCCGGGCTTAATGGAACGTATGCACGAGCACGCGACCAAATTTAATACCGAAATCATTTTCGACCATATTAACAAAGTTGATTTGCAGAACCGTCCTTTCCGCCTGACCGGTGACAGCGGCGAATATACCTGTGACGCGCTGATTATCGCCACCGGTGCTTCGGCACGTTATATCGGTCTGCCTTCTGAAGAAGCATTTAAAGGTCGCGGTGTGTCTGCCTGTGCAACCTGTGACGGCTTCTTCTACCGCAATCAGAAAGTTGCGGTAGTCGGCGGCGGCAACACGGCTGTAGAAGAAGCGCTTTATCTGGCGAACATCGCCTCCGAGGTTCACCTCATTCACCGTCGGGACAGTTTCCGTGCGGAAAAAATTCTGGTTGACCGTCTGAACGATAAAGTCGCCAGCGGCAACATCGTTCTGCACACGCACAAAACGCTGAACGAAGTGGTCGGCGATCAGATGGGCGTCACCGGCGCGAGCCTGCTTGATGTCCGTACTGACGAAAAATCGCAGGTTGACGTAGCTGGCGTGTTCATCGCTATCGGTCACAGCCCGAACACCGGCATTTTCGAAGGTCAGCTGGAACTGAAAGATGGCTACATCAAAGTGCAGTCCGGCTCGCATGGCAACGCAACACAGACCAGCATTCCGGGCGTTTTCGCTGCCGGCGATGTCATGGATCATATCTATCGTCAGGCAATTACCTCTGCGGGAACCGGATGTATGGCCGCGCTGGATGCCGAACGCTATCTGGACGGTTTATCGCAAGCCCCGGATTTATAATTACTCCTTCGGGTAGTTATTGGACATAGAGTCCATACAAAGAGTAACGAATAAGGCGGCGTAATTGCCGCCTTATTATTTTCAGTTTGTGGTCTGAGCATGTAACATGAGCGCCCTCCCATCCGGATTGCTGCGCAGACTGATGCCTGATGAATAAAACACGACAACAAGAACTTATCCGCTGGTTAAAACAACAAAGCTCCCGCGCTAAAGGCTGGATCAGACTGTCTATGATGCTGGGTCTGCTTTCTGGTTTGCTGATCCTCGCACAGGCCTGGCTGATGGCCGGATTACTGCACAGTCTGATCATTGAACATGCGCCGCGTGAAACGCTCTTACAAAGCTTCCTGCTGATGGCCCTGACGTTTATTCTGCGCGCCGTCGTGACCTGGTTACGTGAACAGGTTGGCTTTATCTGCGGGCGGGTTATTCGTCAGGAAATGCGTAAACTGGTTCTGGACCGCCTCGAAAAACTGGGACCCGCGTGGATTCAGGGTAAACCGGCCGGTAGCTGGGCCAGCATCATTCTTGAACAAATCGAAGATATGCAGGATTACTATGCCCGCTACCTTCCGCAAATTGCATTAGCCGGGATTATTCCCCTGCTGATTCTGGTCAGCGTGTTCCCAATTAACTGGGCTGCCGGATTAATTCTGCTCGTCACTGCCCCGCTAATCCCGCTTTTTATGGCGCTGGTTGGCATGGGCGCGGCGGATGCAAATCGTCGTAACTTTGTCGCCCTCGCGCGTCTGAGCGGTAATTTCCTCGACAGCCTGCGGGGTCTGGACACCTTACGCCTCTTCAACCGCGGCTCTGCCGAAGTGGAGAAAATCAAACGCTCCACTGAGAACTTCCGTGCGCGCACCATGGACGTTTTACGTCTGGCATTTTTGTCCTCTGCGGTTCTGGAGTTTTTCGCTTCAATTTCCATCGCCGTCGTCGCCGTTTACTTCGGTTTTTCCTACCTTGGCGAGCTCAATTTTGGCAGCTACGGTACGCCGGTCACGCTCTTTGCCGGATTCCTGGTGCTCATCCTCGCACCAGAATTCTTCCAGCCCCTGCGTGATTTAGGCGCGTTTTATCACGCTAAAGCGCAAGCGGTCGGCGCGGCTGAAAGCCTGCTGACCTTCCTGAGCGCCGAAGAAGCCGAAATGGGTGACGGTGATAAAAGCTGGCCGCAGGGTTATGACGTTTCACTTGAGGCGCGAGACCTGCTGGTTAAGTCGCCGCAGGGAAAAACGCTGGCAGGGCCGCTGACCTTTACTGTTCCGGCAGGACAGCGCATTGCGATTGTCGGGCTGAGCGGTGCGGGCAAAAGCTCCCTGCTCAGTGCTCTCCTTGGTTTTCTGCCATATCAGGGTTCCCTGAGTGCCAGCGGCATTGAGGTGAAATCGTTGCGCAATGATGAATGGCGTAAACAACTCAGCTGGGTCGGCCAGAACCCACATCTGCCGGAGCAGACGCTGCGTTCGAATATTCTTTTGAATCAGCCAGATATCAGCGAAGCACAACTCCAAAGTGCAATTAACCGTGCGTATGTGAATGAATTCCTGCCGCTGCTGCCTGAGGGACTGGAAACTGAACTGGGCGACAGCGCGGCGCGACTGTCGGTGGGTCAGGCGCAGCGTGTCGCTGTCGCGCGCGCCCTGCTTTCTCCCTGCAGGTTATTGCTGCTAGATGAACCGACGGCCAGCCTTGACGCACACAGCGAAAAACGCGTGATGAGTGCCTTAAACGAGGCGTCCCGATCGCAGACTACGCTGCTGGTTACCCATCAGCTGGAAGATACACGCGACTACGACGAAATCTGGGTCATGGATAAAGGGCAAATCGCAGAGCGCGGCACATTCACGCAACTGGTTGCTCAGGGTGGATTGTTCGCCAGTCTGTTATCTCAGCGCAGTAAGGAGCTGTAATCATGAGAATTCTTCTGCCTTATCTCGCGTTATATCGCCGTCACTGGTTCCGCCTGTCGCTGGGCGTCATTCTGGCCATCGTCACGCTGATGGCCAGCATCGGGCTGCTCACGCTTTCCGGCTGGTTCCTGGCGGCCTCTGCCGTTGCCGGGCTGGCGGGGCTCTATACGTTTAACTACATGTTGCCTGCGGCAGGCGTGCGCGGTGGGGCTATTACCCGGACCGCAGGACGTTACGCCGAGCGGCTGGTCAGCCATGATGCGACTTTCCGCGTACTGGCTCACCTTCGCGTGTTCACATTCACCAAAATCATGCCACTGACACCGGGCGGTATTGCGCGTTTTCGTCAGGCTGATTTGCTCAACCGCCTCGTCGCCGATGTCGATACGCTGGATCACCTTTATCTGCGCGTAATATCGCCGCTTATCAGTGCGATGGTGGTGATTATTCTGGTGACCTTCGGCCTGAGTTTTATCGATGTCACGCTGGCCCTGACGCTGGGTGCCATCATGCTGGCGATGATGGTGGTTCTGCCGGTGATGTTCTACCGCGCAGGAAAACCTGCGGGCCGCGAACTCACGGCGCTGCGCAGCGATTACCGTACGCAGCTAACTGCATGGTTGCAGGGGCAAGGCGAGCTGGTGGTTTTTGGCGCTCAGCCGCAATTTCGTCAGCAACTGGATGATATTGAACGCCGCTGGATGTTGCGCCAGCAACAGCAGGCAAAGCTGACTGGTTTGTCACAGGCGATGGTCATTGCCGCAGCCGGTCTGACCGTGATGCTGATGCTGTGGCTGGCAGCGGGTGGTCTGAGTGCCTTCCCGCAACCCGGCGCGCTGATTGCGTTGTTTGTCTTCACGCCGTTAGCGGCGTTTGAAGCGCTCGGGCCGGTTGCTGCGGCCTTCCAGCATCTCGGGCAGGTTATCGCTTCGGCTCAGCGCGTCAGCCAGATTATCGATCAGCCTGCCGACGTGAATTTCCCTGCACAAGGTCCGCTTGCGGCTGAGCAGGTTAGCCTTTCGCTAAAAGACGTTAATTTCACCTATCCGGGCCAGCCGTTGCCGGTGCTGAAAAATATCACGCTGGATGTCTGCGCGGGTGAACATATCGCGCTGCTCGGCCAGACCGGTTGTGGTAAATCTACGCTGTTGCAGTTGCTGACGCGCGGCTGGAACATCAGCAGTGGTTCGCTGATGCTTAACGGACATGACATCACGGAATACGATGAAGCGACGCTGCGCCAAACGATCACCGTCGTCAGCCAGCGCGTACACGTTTTCAACACCACGTTGCGTGAAAACCTGCGGATGGCTTCGCCAAAATGTTCCGATGAACAGATTACCGACGTTCTGAAACAAGTTGATTTGCACATCCTTCTGGAAAACGAAGGGCTGAACGCGTGGCTGGGCGAAGGTGGCCGTCAGCTTTCCGGCGGCGAACAGCGTCGTTTAGGCCTTGCCCGCGCCCTTTTGCACGATGCCCCGCTGTGGTTGCTCGATGAACCGACGGAAGGGCTGGACGCCGAAACGGAACAACATATTTTGGCACTGCTGCACAAGCATTGTCAGAATAAGACGCTACTCTTAGTGACGCACCGCCTCCACGGTCTGGAAACTTTCGACAGAATTTGTGTCATGGAAGAGGGTCAGATTGTGGAACAAGGTGATCACCAGACACTGGCCGCCGCACAGGGGCGTTACGCACGCTTTCTGTCACGAGGTTGATGTTGTTCCAGTTTTTTAGCGGCGGCCTTCAGGTCGCCGGATAAGGAGATCTATGCGGTTAGTTAAGCTTGAGGCCAATTCAGTTCATTTTCCGGATCCGGACACTGCATTACTGGAGCCGAATGGCCTGCTGGCTATCGGCGGGGATCTTACCGCGCCGCGCCTGCTTTCAGCTTATCAGAACGGGATTTTCCCCTGGTTTGAACCCGGCGAGATGATCCTCTGGTGGACGCCCGATCCGCGCGCCATTCTGGTCCCCGAAGAACGTCACGCCAGCCGCAGCCTGCAACGTTTCATGCGTAAAAAACCTTACCGTTACACAATCAACCAGCGTTTTGAGCAGGTCATCCGCGCATGTGCTATGCAGCGTGAAGACGGTACGTGGATTGGCCCTCTGGTGCAGCGCGGCTATCAGGAATTGCATGAAGCTGGCCGCGCGCATTCCGTTGAGGTTTGGGAAAATGATGAGCTGGTCGGTGGTTTATACGGCGTATCCGTCGGCGGATTATTTTGCGGTGAGTCGATGTTCAGCCGCCGGGAAAATGCCTCCAAGTGTGCACTGATGGTATTTTGCCAACATTTTTCCCGCAATGGAGGAGAACTGATTGACTGTCAGGTGCTCAACCCTCACACTGCGTCGCTGGGTGCGAGAGAGATCCCCCGCCGCCAATTTTTGCAGCAGTTATCCGAACTTTCGCAACGCGCGCTAGCACCGGATTGCTGGTTGCCACAAGACTTATCCCCACATGACGAAGACCTGCCGGTGTTCCCGAAGGATAGGGAATAGGTGCGGTCATGGACCATACTTCTTTACATAATGTGGGTTTTTCGGCATTATCTTGCCGGTTAAAAACTATGGTAGTTAGACCTAGAGGATTCGATGGCCAAAGAAGACAACATTGAAATGCAAGGCACCGTACTTGATACGCTGCCAAACACTATGTTCCGCGTAGAATTAGAAAACGGACACGTAGTTACCGCTCACATCTCCGGTAAAATGCGTAAGAACTACATCCGCATCCTGACGGGCGACAAAGTCACTGTAGAGCTGACCCCGTACGACCTGAGCAAAGGCCGCATTGTCTTCCGTAGCCGTTAATAAGCGGCTCACTCATCGCTGATTTTCCGGCGATCCCTGAGGATACCCTCTTCGCCCTTCCTGCTTTTGCAAGGGCGTTTTGTGGTATCCGCAATTCGGCATTTGTTTCATTATTCTTTCTGAAATCCCTCACTAATTCCTGTAATTAAATAAAGAATCTCAGAAAGAAAAAAGGCGATGTTTTCACATCGCCTTTTGTTTTTTCGTCACGGATAAAAAATCAGTGCACCGCGCCTTCCGGTTTTTTCTTCTGCGCACTCATGAAGTGATAAGTCAGCTTGTCGGCCTCTTTATCCAGTGCCACAGAGACAGAACCGCCATCCACCAGAGAACCAAACAACAGCTCGTTGGCGAGTGGTTTTTTCAGGTTTTCCTGAACGGTACGGGTCATCGGACGCGCGCCCATAGCACGGTCATAGCCTTTCACCGTCAGCCAGTCGCGGGCTTCATCACTGACTTCCAGTGAAACGCCTTTGGCATCCAGCTGCGCCTGCAACTCAACGATAAACTTATCAACAACCTGCTGGATAACATCCGTAGACAGATGGTTGAACCAGATTACGTTGTCCAGACGGTTACGGAATTCCGGCGTAAAGGTACGTTTGATCTCTTCCATTGCATCCGGGCTGTTATCCTGATGAACCAGACCAATCGACTTACGTTCCGTTTCACGCACACCGGCGTTGGTGGTCATCACCAGAATGACGTTACGGAAGTCCGCTTTACGGCCGTTGTTGTCGGTCAGCGTCCCGTTATCCATAACCTGCAACAGCAGGTTGAAGACGTCAGGGTGGGCTTTCTCGATTTCATCGAGGAGCACCACGGCGTGAGGATGTTTAATCACCGCATCCGTCAGCAAACCGCCCTGATCAAATCCGACATATCCCGGAGGCGCACCAATCAACCGGCTGACCGTGTGGCGCTCCATATATTCCGACATATCAAAGCGCAGCAATTCGATATCCAGCGCTTTGGCCAGCTGAACCGTGACCTCTGTTTTACCAACACCCGTAGGCCCGGCGAACAGGAACGAACCGACAGGTTTATGATCCTGACCCAAACCGGCGCGGCTCATTTTGATCGCTTCAGTCAGTGCTTCGATGGCAGGATCCTGCCCGAAGACCAGCATTTTCAGACGATCGCCCAGGTTTTTCAGTACATCGCGGTCAGTGGCCGAGACGGTTTTTTCGGGTATACGGGCAATACGCGCAACCACGCTTTCAATGTCGCTGACGTTAACGGTTTTCTTGCGTTTGCTGACCGGCATCAACCGGCTGCGGGCGCCCGCTTCGTCAATGACGTCGATAGCTTTGTCCGGCAGGTGACGGTCATTGATGTACTTAACCGACAACTCAACCGCTGCACGCACCGCTTTCGCGGTATAACGCACGTCGTGATGCGCTTCGTATTTAGTTTTCAGGCCATTGATAATCTGAACGGTCTCTTCAACACTTGGCTCAGTAATATCAATTTTCTGGAAGCGACGTGCCAGAGCACGGTCTTTCTCAAAGATATTGCTGAATTCCTGATACGTCGTTGAGCCGATCACTCTGATTTTACCGCTCGACAGCAACGGTTTAATCAGGTTAGCCGCATCCACCTGACCACCCGACGCCGCACCGGCACCGATGATGGTGTGGATTTCATCAATAAACAGAATGCTGTTCTTATCCTGCTCGAGCTGTTTCAGCAGAGATTTGAAACGTTTTTCGAAATCACCGCGGTATTTAGTGCCCGCCAGCAAGGAACCGATATCCAGCGAATAGAGCGTGCAGTCGGCCATCACTTCCGGCACATCGCCCTGCTCGATTCTCCATGCCAGACCTTCGGCAATGGCAGTTTTACCAACACCGGACTCGCCCACCAGCAGCGGGTTGTTTTTACGGCGACGGCAGAGCACCTGAATCGCGCGCTCAAGTTCTTTATCACGTCCAATCAGCGGATCGATGCCACCTACGCGCGCCAACTGGTTAAGATTAGTGGTGAAGTTCTCCATACGATCTTCCCCCGCCGACTGCTCTTCGTTAACTGGGTTTTCCGCATTGTTTTGCGCCTGGCCGCCCGTTTCATCTTTACGGGTACCGTGCGAAATAAAGTTCACCACATCAAGGCGGCTGACATCATGTTTGCGCAGAAGGTAGGCGGCCTGTGATTCCTGCTCGCTGAAAATCGCGACCAGAACATTGGCGCCAGACACTTCGCTGCGACCGGAAGATTGGACGTGGAAAACCGCACGTTGCAGAACGCGCTGGAAACTCAGCGTTGGCTGGGTATCACGTTCCTCTTCACTGGCAGGTAAGGTGGGTGTGGTTTGCTCGATGAAGGCTTCCAGTTCCTGGCGCAAGGCCACGAGATCTACTGTACAAGCTTCAAGCGCTTCACGGGCAGCAGGGTTGCTGAGCAACGCCAGCAACAGGTGCTCCACGGTCATAAACTCATGCCGGTGCTCACGGGCTCTTGCGAAAGCCATGTTGAGACTGAGTTCAAGTTCTTGATTGAGCATAGGCACCTCCCAAATAGATTGCCTTAATCAGGCTTTTTCCAGCGTACACAGCAACGGATGCTCATTCTCCTTGGCGTACTCATTCACATGTGCGACTTTGGTTTCCGCGACTTCGGCGGTATATACACCGCAGACCGCTTTGCCTCTATAGTGCACCTGGAGCATCAGTTGCGTTGCACGTTCAATATCATAAGAAAAGAACTTTTGCAGAACGTCAATCACAAATTCCATTGGAGTGTAATCGTCGTTGTTTAATATAACTTTATACATAGATGGCGGTTTTACCTCATCCTTTTGTTTATTCGCCGTCAAATGTTCAAAGTTTAGCCAGTCTTGATTATTGCCCATTGCCTGTTCATCACCTGTGAAGATCGTATTGGAAGCCAAATACACCGACATAAAGACTTTCTGCGGAGTCTCATGTTGTAATTACGGTATTTTACCATTTCTGGCTTCACCTTGCCGCTGCACAAAATGTCTTCCCTGCACCCGACTCCGCTACCGAAATTTTAACAAAATATGTCAATAGCGTTACCTGCTTCAAAGTTTGGTTATCTGCTCCCTTGGGACAAATGCCGTTTCCTTGACGTCCAACTCTATTCCACTAGAGTGTAAATTCGTGAGCTGAACGGATAGTAAACAGGCCTGAACAGGTGTTTATCTGCTGCGTTCTGGCCTTCGTGCTCACTCAACTGGCTTTATCTATTTACTACCAGACTAGTCATGAGAGGGATGTAGCAGCATGCAGACGGGTACTGTTAAATGGTTCAATAATGCTAAAGGCTTTGGCTTCATTTGCCCGCAAAATGGCGGTGAAGACATCTTCGCTCACTACTCCACAATCCAGATGGAGGGTTACCGGACACTCAAGGCCGGACAGCAGGTCAATTTTGACGTTCATGAAGGCCCAAAGGGGAATCATGCCAGCCTCATTGTTCCGGTGGAAAGCGAAGCGGTCGCCTGACCAGTTCAGCACACAGACTCGAATCACGCTCAGCGTGTGTTCATTAACAAATCAAATGCCGGTCACTCTCTGACTGGCATTTTTATTTATGGGGGAGAATGCTTCTGGCTTCAAGCCCTGCACGCAAAAAAAAGGTCATTTTTTAAACACCGATTGCTAAGACAGGACATAAAACAAATTAAGTCTAAACACAATCTCAACAAATCACGTTCAATTTCTCCATAATTTGCCCCGTTGCGCACCTGTTTATTCGCTCCCTGTTGAAATAACCGTTACCGATATCCGGTTCACTTTGACAGGTAATCCCATGACCACTTTCAGCTACCCTTCCGCAGAAAAGGCTCCGCTTTCCGGCCTTCAGTTGATGACGGCGTTACTCTTCTGCCGCACGGTGCCGGGTCCGTCATGGAAATTGCCGCGTTACCGGTTCAAATTCCTGTACCGTGCGCTGCTGCATCCGCGCCGGACATTCGCAATGCTCGATTATCTCGCGCATCATCCGCAGCGCGATGAAATTCTGGCGGCGATGCCTAGCCTGCCGTGCAAATTGCACCGTATTTATCAGACCGCCAATATCACGCCGGAACAGGCGATGAAGCGCATTACCGATCACTACGACATGATCGG
The DNA here is from genome assembly GCF_017655185.1 of Rahnella sp. ChDrAdgB13. Classification (NCBI taxonomy): domain Bacteria; kingdom Pseudomonadati; phylum Pseudomonadota; class Gammaproteobacteria; order Enterobacterales; family Yersiniaceae; genus Rahnella; species Rahnella sp. ChDrAdgB13. The sequence goes on from NZ_JAEMGT010000023.1 coordinate 179,250, forward strand.
CCACTGCCTGCCGGATGCGATTAATCACGGTTATCTCAGCAAAAAAGAGATGGCGATCGCCACGCTGACCGGCAAAGAAGAGCAGCGTTATGCCATCACCTTCAACGCTATCGCGCGCCTGGATAAAGAAGGCGAAGCCACGCTGACATTCCATAATGCCGAAGGCGTTTCCATTGCCATCGTGACGTTCTCATTTATTGAATATCAGGGGAAACCGACGCTGTTTATTGGCGCATTGCAGGGACCGAAGGCGAATGTGGACCATCAGGAAATTCAGCGCGCGACCAAAGCCTGCCACGGGTTATTTCCAAAGCGTCTGGTGATTGAAGCACTGACGACGCTCGCGGATGTCACCGGCATGACGCAGATTGTGGCGGTCGGCAACCGCACGCACATTTATGAAAATCCGCGCTATAAAAAACGCAAAGGCATGGTATTTGCCGATTACGACAGCTTCTGGGAAACGATGGAGGCAAAACCGGGCGAAGACGGATATTTCCATCTGCCGCGCCAGATTGCTCACCGGCCGCTGGAAGAAATCGCCAGTAAACGTCGCTCCGAATACCGCCGCCGCTATCAGTTGCTCGATGATCTTGAAAGCCAGATCCGCCAGACCTTCACCCGCGGACACGGTAATCCGGTCGGGAAACAGGAAGCACGGGCGGCTTAATCCGCCCTGCCGCGCGCCAGCCAGGCCACGCGGGAAAACATTTGCCGCAGCAGCGGAGGTATCGACGCGGTTCCCCGCAAAGACGCCGCCATCGCCACATCAATGGCCAGATCCGGCTTCGAGCTGCGGTGAATCGCTTTATCGATAATTCGTCGCGGCGCCATCGGCACATTCGCCGCTATCGCCGAATTCTTGCGATACACATCTTCAAACCCCTCGCGATACAGAAAATACTCGATGTCCTGCGCCGGCAACGCCGTCAGGCGGTAACGCAGCGTATCGTCGTGATTTTCCACGTTAGAAATGACCGTCGCCGCGTATTTGCGTCCGGCTTCGTCGCCGTCGACCAGCGCATGCCACTCGATGCCCATCTGCCGGGCGAAACGCAGCAAAGGCTTCAGGCCGCACTGCGCAAACTCAATCACCTTGATGCCTTCAGATTCGAAATGGTAACCGCACTGACGCGCCAGCTGATTGAGCAGCCATACTTCCGTTTCGCCTTCCACCAGCAGCCAGCAGCGCGCAAACAAAGACGAAGGCCGGTTGAAGCGGATATGGAAAGCAATCCGGCGGCTGTCTTCCATGCTCAGCCCTTCCGGCCCGATACCGTAAGCCGCGACGCGCCCGGATTCACGCACCAGCCTGCAAATCTGCTCAACCGGCACCAGGGAAAGCAAATCGCCCGAATTGGTTGTCGTGATCCGTTGCAACGGCAGTTGATCCAGCAATCCCCACGCCACCGACAACATGATCGGATGCAGACGGGTTTCGGGGTCTTCAATCAGCAATAAAGGTCGTGCGTCCGGATGCAACACCACTGAACCCTTCGCCTGCAATAAAGTGGAAAACATCCCCAGCAGCATCACGCGCATGCTGCGGCTGTTCGGCTCTGCAATCATGCGGTTGATGTTATCCAGCGAGCGCCACGCCCGGCGGCTCTCGGCGCGGCCATGCCGTTTTTGCTGCCACGGCATGCTGTTTGATGTGCCCTGCTCGGCAAAATAGTGCTCCAGTAACTGCTGCATCGCCGACAGCCCGCTGCGCAGTTCGCTGTTGGTCAGCGTTTGCGGGTTATGCACCAGTCCGCGCGTCAGTTCATCGAGCTGTTTCGCCAGTTCTTCATTATTCACCGCCAATCGAGGTGCCAGCGTTTCGCTGCGCAGACGGCGGATAAAGCGTGCATCGCGTAAACGCAGTACCGGATTGAGACGGATCAGCGCCTGCGCCAGCGGGTCGATCGTTGTCAGATTTAACGGCTGACCGTTTGACGACAGAAAACTGCGCAAGGTCATCACGCTGCCGTCATCGTCCAGCTCGCCTTCCAGCCGGTAATAAATCCGGTTCAGCTTGTCGGCACATTTCACCCATAAAGGGGATAACGGATTAAATCGCGGTGACGTATGGTGCCCTGCCTGGTTTTCACAAAACGTAAACACGACGTGCAGATACTGTGATTTGGATTCCTGTTCCCCGGCGGGAAAGTAGAAATCTTCCTCTTTGAAGCAGTAAAGTTTGGGTTCAGGTGAAAGCAGCAGTGTGAGGGCGTCGAGCAGGCTGGATTTACCCCAGGCGTTTTCACCAATCAGAACCGTATTGGTCAGGAAGGATTCTGCCTGTCCCTGACTGGCAGAACCGGTAATTGAAGCGCCGCGTTGCACGGGCTGAGTCAGTGTCAAAGACAGCCGGTTAATACCCCGAAAACCGACAATATCAATATGTTCCAGATACATCAGACGCCTCCTGTGCGCTCAGTGCTTCCCTGAGCATGGCGTTAAAAAAGGGTTCAGGTCAAGCCCGCAGAACGCGCACTGCGTGCGGAAGCCGCTTTACAGTCTGGTTACTTTTCGTTAGCGTGTCGGGCGGCATTTTCTGTGTCGCGCTCCGTTCATGGAACCTCACTTTTCAGGGATTTTTGCATTATGTATTCCGGGCTGTTAATTATTCTTTTGCCGCTGATTGTCGGTTATCTCATTCCGCTCAAAAACCGGTCCCGGCTGCATCTGGTTAACCAATTGCTGAGCTGGATGGTGTACGTCATTCTTTTTATTATGGGCATCAGTCTGGCTTTCCTCGACAATCTCAGCGCGAATTTATTACTGATTTTCAAATATGCCGCCGTCTGCTTCCTGTGCATTTTCGTGATGAACTACGCCGCGTTATGGTTGCTCGAACGCCGCCGTCCGTGGAAAACCCAGCACAAGCAGGAAAAGCTGCCTTCACGCGTCCACATGGCGCTGGAATCCCTGAAACTTTGCGGCGTCGTCATCGTCGGTTTTGCACTCGGCCTGACGCAATGGCACTGGCTGACCTTCGCTTCGCAGGCCAGTGAAATCGCCCTGTTATTCCTGCTGGCGCTGGTGGGGTTGCAACTGCGCAACAGCAGCATGACGCTGCGCCAGATTATCCTCAATCGCCGCGGCATGATGGTCGCGCTCGTGGTGGCAGTCAGTGCGTTAATCGGCGGTGCAATTGCCGCCCTGCTGCTCGGTTTGCCGCTGAAAACCGGTCTGGCGCTGGCCTCAGGTTACGGCTGGTATTCCCTTTCCGGTATCGTTCTGACGGATTCGTTCGGGCCGGTGATTGGCAGCGCCGCGTTCTTCAACGATCTGGCGCGTGAGCTTTGCGCCATCATGCTGATCCCGACGCTGGTCCGCAGCAGCCGTTCGACCGCGCTGGGCCTGTGCGGCGCAACGTCGATGGATTTCACCCTGCCGGTTTTACAACGCAGCGGCGGGCTGGATATGGTGCCGCCCGCTGTGGTTCACGGTTTTGTGTTAAGCCTGATCGCACCGGTGCTGATGGCCTTTTTCTCCGCCTGATGTCTGCCCTTCCCGCTGTTTTCTGACAGCGGGAAATACCCCTGCAAAAATTGCTTTAAATCAACTTTCCCCCACTTTGTCTTAAAAACTCCTTCATTTCTTTTACCGCCGGTCTTAGGCTTGCATTAAAACAAGCATTTAAAATGCAACTTTATAAAAGGACCTCATGATGTTTTGTGTGCAATGTGAACAAACAGTCCGTACCCCGGCGGGCAATGGCTGCGCTTATGCGCAGGGTATGTGTGGTAAAACCGCTGAAACTTCCGATTTGCAGGACTTGCTGGTCGCCGTTTTACAGGGCTTATCGGCCTGGGCGCTGGCGGCGCGCGGTTACGGCATTGTCGATGAAGACATTGACAGCTTCGCGCCACGGGCCTTTTTCTCCACGCTGACCAACGTCAACTTCGATTCTGACCGTATCGTCGGCTACGCGCGTGAAGCGATTATTCACCGTGAAGCGCTGGCGGTTCGCTGCCGTCTGATGGATCCGGAAATCACCGTTGATCACCCGCTGGCGGCACTGGAACTGGTCAGCGATAACCTGAATGATCTGCAACAACAGGCCCAGCAATTTGCGCTTAACGGCGACAAAGCGCAGATCGGCGATGACATTCACGGGCTGCGCATGCTGTGCCTGTACGGCCTGAAAGGTGCGGCGGCCTACATGGAACACGCGCACGTACTCGGCCAGTCGGATACCGCGATTTATGCCGAATATCACCGTCTGATGGCGTGGCTCGGTACGCAACCTTCCGACATGGGCGTGCTGCTCGAAAACGCGATGGCGATCGGCAAAATGAACTTCGGCGTGATGGCGATACTTGATAAAGGCGAAACGGACGCTTACGGCCATCCGCGCCCGACGTCCGTCAATGTGCGCCCGCTGGCAGGGAAAGCGATTCTGATTTCAGGCCATGACCTGAAAGATTTGCAGATGCTGCTCGAACAGACCGCCGGCACCGGCATCAATATTTATACCCACGGCGAAATGTTGCCTGCGCACGGTTATCCGGAACTGAAAAAATTCCCGCATCTGGCCGGTAACTACGGCAGCGGCTGGCAGAATCAGCAGGTTGAGTTTGCCAAATTCCCCGGCCCGGTGGTGATGACCTCCAACTGTATTATTGACCCTAACGTCGGCAACTACGGCGACCGTATCTGGACCCGCAGCATCGTTGGCTGGCCGGGCGTACAGCATCTGGAAGGCGAAGATTTCGCGCCGGTGATCAGCCAGGCGTTGCAACTGACCGGTTTCCCTTACAGCGAAATCGAACAGGAAATTACCGTCGGCTTTGGTCGCCAGACGCTGCTCAGTGCGGCCGATACCGTGATTGATTTAGTTGCCGCCAAAAAATTGCGTCATATCTTCCTGATCGGCGGTTGTGACGGCAGCCGCGGCGAACGCAGTTACTTCACCGATCTGGCGCGCAGCGTGCCGCAAGACTGCGCGATCATGACGCTGGCCTGCGGGAAATACCGCTTCAACAAACTGGACTTCGGCACAATTGAAGGCCTGCCGCGTCTGCTGGACGTCGGTCAGTGTAACGACGCTTACTCCGCGATTATTCTGGCGGTCAATCTGGCCGAAAAACTCGGTTGTGGCGTGAATGATTTGCCGCTGAGTCTGGTGCTTTCATGGTTCGAGCAGAAAGCGATTGTGATCCTGCTGACGTTGTTGTCACTGGGCGTGAAAAACATCGCCACCGGACCGACGGCTCCGGCCTTCCTGACCGACAATCTGCTGGCGGTGCTCAACGAACAGTTCGGCCTGCGTTCGATTACGTCGGTTGAGCAGGATCTGAAAACCATGCTGGCGGAGTAAATCTGAGATGAACTTTCCTTTATATCCTGACCAGCCGACGGCGCTGTGCCAGAACCGCATGCAGGTGTATTCCGTTACGCAGGAAACGCCCGATGTCTGGACGTTGTTGCTGATTAGTCACGATGTTTATCCGTATCAGCCGGGTCAGTTTGCGCTGGTGAATATCGGCCAGAGCGGTGACATACAGCGCGCGTATACGCTCTCTTCCACGCCGGGCCTGAGCCGGTTTATCCAGTTGACGGTCCGCCGGATTGACGGCGGTGAAGGCTCCGGCTGGCTGACGCAACAGGTTAAACCGGGCGATTATCTGTGGCTTTCGGACGCTCAGGGCGAATTCACCTGTGAAACACCGCAGCCTTTATTACTGCTGGCCGCCGGTTGCGGCGTAACGCCGGTGATGTCCATCGCACGCCGTGTTCTGGCGCATTCTCCGGCACAAAGCGTGCAGGTGTTTTACAGCGTCCGCAGCCCGCAGGACGTCATTTTTGCGCAAGAATGGCAGCGTATGGCGGCGCAATATCCGCAACTTCGTCTGACCATTCTGGCTGAAAATGACGCGGCACCGGGCCAGATTGCAGGGCGTCTCAGTCAGGACTTACTGCAAAGCCAGGTGGCGGATATCGCTGCGCGCCGGGTGATGATTTGCGGGCCCGCGCCTTATATGGAACTGGCCGGGAAATGGGCAGCCGAGCTGGGTGTTCCGCCACAAAACATCGTTAAGGAACAGTTCCAGGCCACAGAAGTGGTTGTTTCAGCAGACCAGCAGCTGACGCTGACCCGCCTGACGCCGCTTGCAAATTTCCGCGTGCCGGTCGGTTCAACGCTGCTGGCCGCCATGGAACAGCACAAATTGCCGGTCATGGCGGCCTGCCGCGCGGGCGTTTGCGGCAGTTGCAAAACCCGCGTGCTGTCCGGTGACTACACGACCACCAGCCGCATGACGCTCACCGACGAGGAAGTCGCGCAGGGCTACGTTCTGGCGTGCAGCTGTCAGCTTCAGGGCGACGTCACGCTCGCCTGATCCCCGCGCCTCCCACTGCCCGCTCATGACTTTTTACAGTCTGCGCGGGCAGATTTACAAAACTTCACCTTCCCTCCCCGCGTAATTTTGTATGGTTTAAGGCTGTGCATTCATGGATGTAATCAGTGGACTATGCTTAATCCACTTATTTAAAATCCGCCCGAAGACTTCGTGCATAACGAAAGATCACGGGCACACCGGAGGGAATCAGTTGATGAAACAAAGCGTAGCGTCATATCTGGCGAAAACTCTTGAAGCAGCAGGCGTAAAACGAATCTGGGGCGTAACCGGCGATTCGCTTAACGGGCTGAGCGACAGCCTGAACCGCATGGGCACCATCGAATGGCTCGGCACGCGTCATGAAGAAGTCGCCGCCTTTGCCGCCGGTGCCGAAGCACAAATCACCGGTGAACTGGCGGTTTGCGCCGGTTCCTGCGGCCCCGGCAACTTACATCTGATCAACGGCCTGTTCGACTGCCATCGTAACCACGTCCCGGTGCTCGCCATCGCGGCGCATATTCCCTCCAGCGAAATCGGCAGCGGCTATTTTCAGGAAACCCATCCGACCGAATTATTCCGCGAATGCAGCCACTATTGTGAATTAGTCACCAATCCGGAACAGCTCCCGCAGGTGCTGGCGATCGCCATGCGCAAGGCGATCCTGAACCGCGGCGTTTCCGTGATTGTTTTGCCCGGCGACGTTGCGCTGAAACCGGCACCGGAAGACGCCAAAGTCAGCTGGTATCCGCCGCAGTTGCCGAAAGTACAGCCTCAGCAGACCGAACTGGATAAGCTGGCCGAACTGCTCAATGCCGCGACCAACATCACCCTGATGTGCGGCAGCGGTTGTGCCGGTGCACACGACGAAGTGATCAAGCTGGCGGAAACCCTGAAAGCGCCAGTAGTCCATGCCCTGCGCGGCAAAGAACATATTGAATGGGATAATCCGTACAGCGTCGGGATGACCGGGCTGATCGGTTTTTCCTCCGGTTTCCACGCCATGATGAATGCCGACACGCTGATCCTGCTCGGCACGCAATTCCCGTACCGCGCGTTTTATCCGACGGACGCAAAAATCATTCAGATAGATATCAATCCGGGCAGTATCGGCGCGCACTGCCACGTTGATATGGCGCTGGTCGGCGATATCAAATCCACCCTGACCGCCGTTCTGCCGCAATTGCAGATGAAAACCGGGCGTAAGTTCCTCGACAAAGCCCTGAAGCATTATGAAGAAGCGCGCAAAGATCTCGATGCGCTGGCAACGCCGAACGACAAACAGGCGATCCATCCGCAATATCTGGCACAGCAAATCAGCCGTTTCGCCGATGCCAACGCCATCTTTACCTGCGACGTCGGCACGCCTACCGTCTGGGCATGCCGTTACCTGCAAATGAACGGCCAGCGCCGTCTGCTCGGTTCGTTTAACCACGGCTCGATGGCCAACGCCATGCCGCAGGCCATCGGGGCGCAGGCGATTGACCGCACGCGTCAGGTGGTGGCGCTGTGCGGAGACGGCGGTTTTGCCATGCTGATGGGCGATTTCCTGACGCTGGCGCAGCAAAAACTGCCGGTGAAAATTGTCATATTCAACAACAGCGTGCTGGGGTTTGTGGCGATGGAGATGAAAGCCGGCGGTTATCTGACCGACGGCACCGAGCTGAAGAACCCGGATTTTGCGGCCATTGCCGAAGCAGCAGGGATCAAAGGGATCCGCGTGGAAAAAGCTTCCGACGTGGACGCGGCATTGCAGGACGCGTTTGCTTATCAGGGGCCGGTGCTGGTGGATGTCATCACCGCCACCGAAGAACTGGCGATGCCGCCGCAGATTAAATTTGAGCAGGCAAAAGGCTTCAGCCTCTACATGCTGCGGGCGGTGATCAGCGGCCGGGGTGACGAAGTCATCGAACTGGCAAAAACCAACTGGCTGCGGTAACCCCGACAGGGATATAGTGGAGAGTCAGGCGGGCACAGGTTGCCCGCTTTTTCCTCCACTTAACATTCACCTGGTAGAAGGATTATTACGTTGATCGATTTACGCAGTGATACTGTAACCCGCCCCAGCGAAGCTATGCGTCAGGCGATGGCCAGCGCTGAAGTCGGCGATGATGTCTACGGCGATGACCCAACGGTAAATGCTTTGCAGGACCTGGCCGCGAAACTGTGTGGCAAAGAAGCCGCGCTGTTTTTACCGACCGGCACACAGGCCAATCTGGTTGCCCTGCTGACGCACTGTCAGCGCGGAGAAGAATATATTGTCGGCCAGAAAGCCCACAACTATATGTATGAAGCCGGCGGTGCCGCCGTTCTCGGCAGCATTCAGCCGCAGCCGCTAGATATGGCAGCCGACGGTTCCATTGCGCTGGATAAAGTCGCCGCTGCCATCAAACCCGATGACATTCACTTTGCCCGCACCCGTCTTCTGAGCCTGGAAAATACGCACAGCGGCAAAGTGCTTCCGCTCGATTATCTGCAAAAAGCTTACGCGTTTACCCGCGAAAAAGGGCTGGCGCTGCACATTGATGGCGCGCGCATCATGAATGCCGCAGTAGCGCTGAACGTTGAGCTGAGCGAAATCACCCAATATTGCGACACCCTGACCATTTGCCTGTCAAAAGGTCTGGGCGCACCCATTGGTTCCCTGCTGGTCGGCAGCAAAGAGTACATCCATCGTGCGAACCGCTGGCGCAAGATGACCGGCGGCGGGATGCGCCAGTCCGGTATTCTGGCCGCAGCGGCCATTTATGCGCTGGAAAACAACGTAGCGCGTCTGAAAGATGACCATGACAACGCACAATGGCTGGCTGAACAGCTGAGCAATATCGGCGTAGAAATCGCTGAGCCCGGCCCGCAGACCAACGTTCTGTACATCAAACAGAGCGCAGAACTGGCCGAAAAAATGGGCCCGTGGATGCGTGAGCGCGGTGTCATCATCAGCGCCGGACCGCTGACCCGCGTGCTGACTCACATCAACATCAGCCGTGATGACCTGCAAAAAGTCGTCGCCCTGTGGCAGGAATTCCTGCACCAGCACGCCTGACAGTCAACCTGTCTGCGGCGGCAAGCCCTCCGGCTGCCGCCGTATTTTCATGATTTCCCCTACACTCAGAGCAAACGGATTATGCCAAGAATTGTCGTCCTCGGCGCCAGCGGATATATCGGACAACATCTGACTGCCCACCTGAGCCAGCACGGTTTTCAGGTCACTGCGGCTGCACGGCGCATCGAATGGCTGCAACAACAAAAATGGCCTCACGTCCGTTGCTGTTTTGCGGATGTCTACCAGAGTAAAACGCTGGCCCGCGCCTTCGAAGGTGCCGACGTGCTGGTGTATCTGGTTCACGCGATGTCAGAAGATGACGACCTGCTGGAAAAAGAGCGCCAGGCCGCGCAGCACACCTTGCTGGCGCTGCGCGACTCCTCCATCAGACACATTGTTTATCTCGGTTCCATGCAGCCGGAAGGCAACCATTCCCCCCATTTGCAGGCGCGTAAACTGACCGGTGATTTGCTGCGGATGAGCAATATTCCGGTCACCGAACTGCGTACCGGCATTGTGATCGGCGCAGGTTCAGCGGCGTTCGAAGTCATGCGCGACATGGTGTACAACCTGCCCGTTCTCACGCCGCCGAAGTGGGTTCGCTCGAAATCCTCGCCGGTGGCGCTGGAAAATCTGCTGAATTATTTGCAGGGTCTGGTGACTTTACCTGCCAGCGGAAACCGTATTTTTGACGCCGCCGGGCCGGAGTACATTAGCTATCAGACGCTGTTCGAGCGCTTTATTGCCCTGAGCGGGAAACGTCGCTGGCTGATCCCCGTTCCGCTGCCGACCTCTTTTGTTTCGGTGTATTTCCTCAGCCTCATTACCTCAGTGCCCACATCGCTCGCTAAAGCGCTGATTCAGGGGCTGAACCACGATCTGCCCGCCGACAGTGATGCGCTTCAGGCGCTGATCCCGCAGGAGCTGATTTCGATTGATGAGGCGATTCGCCGTACGCTGAAAAAGGAACAACAGCAGGTCATGGATTCGCCCGACTGGGGCTATGACCCGGACGCACGTGCGCGCTGGCGGCCAGGCTACGGTTACTACCCGAAACAGGCAGGCTTTACGCTGGAAACGTCGGCATCAAAAGCATCTCTGTGGAAAGTGGTGCAGAAACTCGGTGGCGCGGAAGGCTATTTTTACGCTAACGGATTATGGAAGACGCGGGCACGCATCGACGATCTGCTCGGCGGTGGCGTGCAGTATGGACGCCCTGACCGGGACGCCCTGAAAATCGGCGATAAAATTGACGGATGGAAAGTGATCAGCCTGAAACCCCAGCGCGAACTGGCGCTGTTATTCGGGATGAAAGCGCCGGGGCTCGGGCGGCTGACGTTCACGATCACCGACCACGGCGAAAGCCGCAGTCTGGACGTTCGCGCGTGGTGGCATCCGGCCGGGTTAAGCGGTTTGCTCTACTGGTTCAGTATGATGCCCGCTCATCAGTTTATTTTTCGAGGCATGGCGAAACGCATCGCCAGTCTGGCCCGTCAGAAAGACCGCTGCGGAAGCTGAAAGGGTTTATTTAAAGCGCAATCGCACAGTTTCAGACATTGCTGCCCCCCTTTCCCATTGCAACCCGCACAATTTCACGAAAGAATGGCGCGCTTATTGCTGAGAGGCGCCCCAGCCTCAGTAATTTCACTCATTGGGATGTACTCAAAATCATTCGGGTTGCAGCAAGGCAGCAAACGAATGAATCCCGATGAGCTGACTGGAGTCAGTGATTCGGGTGAATGAGAGCAGCGAACACCGCTGCAACGTGAAGGATGAAGAGTAGTTATGAGAGTTTTGGTTACCGGCGCTAGCAGCGGTTTAGGGCGCAATGCGGTCGAGTTTTTGCGAAATAAAGGGATTAAAGTCCGGGCGACGGGTCGCAATGCCGCCATGGGTTCACTTTTGCAAAAAATGGGCGCGGAATTCATTCATGCCGATCTCACCACGTTGGTATCGGCACAGGCCAAAGCCTTGCTCGCCGATGTCGATACCGTATGGCACTGTTCCGGGCTGATGTCGCCGTGGGGCAGCGAACAGGAATTTGAACTGGCGAACGTCCGCGCGACGCGTCGTCTGGGTGAATGGTCTACTGCGTACGGCGTGGAAAATTTCGTGCATATTTCGTCACCGGCGATTTATTTCGATTTCCATCATCACCGCGACATTCCGGAAGACTTCCGCCCTCACCGTTTCGCCAACTCCTTCGCCCGAAGCAAAGCCGCCGGTGAACAGGTGATCCACACGCTGGCGATGTCCAACCCGCAAACGCATTTCACCATTTTACGCCCGCAGGGTTTGTTCGGGCCGCACGATAACGTGTTGCTGCCCCGTCTGCTGCAAATGCTGAAATACGGCGGCACGCTGATGTTGCCGCGTGGTGGCGAAGCGCTGGTTGATATGACCTACGTGGAAAACGCGGTTCACGCGATGTGGCTGGCGACGCAGTCCGAATCTACAGAATCCGGGCGCGCGTTTAACATCACCAATCAGCAACCACGCCCGCTGCGCACCATGGTGAAACAGCTGATGGAAAGTCTGGACATCAAATACCGCATCCGCTCCGTGCCTTATCCGCTGCTGGATATGATGGCGCGCGGCATGGAACGCATCAGCAAAAGCTCACACAAAGAACCGGTGCTGACACATTACAGCGTCGCGAAACTGAATTTCGATCTCACGCTCGACACACAGCGCGCACAGAAAGAGCTGGGATATGTGCCGGTGATTTCGCTGGATCAGGGAATTATCCGCACCGCCACCTGGCTGCGCGACCACGGTAAACTTCAGGGCCTGCACGGCATCGGCCCGAAACGCGACTGACCGCCGGGTCAGCCGCTTACTCAGTTATTCGAATCCGGGAATTGCTGCAACAGCGCCAGAACAATGGCTTCTGACTGCGCATCCGCATTCCCGCGATAATCACTTTGCCTGAAATGCATCTGGAACGCCGAAATCACACGGCGCGCCTGCTCAGGCGTCATGTTTTCCGTCACGGTATAACCGTACTGTTTCAGCAAATTCAGAAGATGCGCCTGATCTACCGGCTGCTGCGGATTTCTGCCCGCCAGAAAATGGCTGACCCGCGCCGCATCCGGCCAGGCACCAATCCCCCGCTCCGCCATCTGTTGCCACGGGAATAAAGGCCCCGGATCGTCTTTACGCTGCGGTGCGATATCGCTGTGAGCGACCACATTACGCGGCTCAATCTGATAGCGCGCGACAATGCCTTTGCTCAGTTCAGCCAGCAAATCGATTTGCGCGGGCGGGAACGGATAGAATTTTTTTCCCAGCAGCGTCGTGCTGTAGCCTTTGTTTTCCAGCTCAATACCGATGGACGTATCGTTCAGATTGGTGCGTCCGCGCCAGCCGCTGGCTCCCGCATGCCAGGCACGCATGTTTTCCGGCACCAGTTGCCACGCGACCGGTTTGCCGTTTTCAAGCGGCGGTTGCGCCGGGATCAGATAATGCGCACTGACGTGTTCATCGGTAAGCGTATTTAATGCGTTGTGGAAATCTTCAGCCGTGTAGTGGATGACCAGAAAGCGCACCCGCTGATCCATGCCCTGCGCCTGCCGCGTGGTTTCCAGCCGGTAAGGTAAATTTTTCGCCTGATCACTGCTCTGACAGCCCGTCAGGGCCAGAAAAAGCGCAGCAATGACGCCGCTTCTGATGCCCGAACGCGTCATTTGCGATGCACAATGACAGCCGTACCGGAGACGCTCACCATCAGCATGCTGCTGTCTTTGCCCACGGTTTCATAATCGATATCAATGCCGACCACGGCGTTAGCACCGCGTTCTTTCGCCTGTTCTTCCAGCTCGCGAAAGGCAATCTCACGCGCTTTACGCAGTTCTTTTTCATACGCGCCGGAACGGCCACCGACGATATCGCGTACGCCTGCGAAGAAATCACGAAAAATATTCGCACCTAAAATCGCTTCGCCTGTGACCACACCGCAATATTCCGCGATGGTAAAACCTTCCAGGGTCGGAGTCGTTGAAATTTGCATGAGTATTCCTTATCAGTTGTCGTCCACATGTCGGAGAAAAGCACCCGGATAGCATAAACGATGTATCCCGCCTGAACGTATCATTTCTCTGTGCCATGCATTAAGCCAAATCGGTTTTATACTGTAGGATTAAGAAAGTCATGGTGAAAATGTTCAATCTTTCAGTAAGGAATACGATGAAAAAGAAAATTCTTGTCGCCGCCATCCCTCTGGTATTGATGTTAAATGCCTGTACCACGGTCGACCCTGCCTATAAGGATATTGGTAGCCGCAGCGCGCCATGTATCGACGGTGGCCCCGACAGCGTCGCCCAACAATTCTATGATTTTCGTATCAAACAGGGCGGCAGCGGGATCCCGAACTCCGGCCAGCTCGCCGCTTACCGGCCTTATCTGAGCACCGCACTTTACGCGGCGCTGCTTAAAGCGCAGTCGCAGCCAAAAGTCGATATCGCGGCCTCACCAAATGAGAAAGCCGGTGCAGGTTCAGGCGATGGCGACATTTTCTCCAGCCTGTTTGATGGCCCGACGTCAGCCTCCGTGGACAGCGCATCGACCATTCCAAACACCGACGCCCGCAATATTCCTCTGCGCGTAACCTTCACGCATGAGAAAGACAAAGGCGCATCCACGAGCTGGAAAGATGAAGTGTTAATGGTGCGCGAAGGCAAATGCTGGACAGTCGATGATGTCCGCTACATGGCGAATCTTGATTTTGCTTCCAGCGGCACATTACGCCAGGTTTTGGAACACCAGTAACGCGCCCGGCTTTCTAAAAAAACCACGCAAAAACGGTTGGTCAGTGATGAATAACGTCATTGACCAACACCCCCGTCACAGATAGTTAACAATATGTTGTGCTAGACTTTAGCCTTCCTGCGGCAACACATAATTTTTAAGCCGTGATCGTTGCATAACTATGCTGTGGAAGTTACCATCTGCGGCATCAATGGCTATTCACTATTTGCGCATGAGTATTCAACTTAATAGCATCAACTGCTTCTATGGCGTGCATCAGGCGCTTTTTGACATTCAGCTCGACTGCCCTGCCGGTGAAACCCTCGTTTTACTGGGTCCAAGTGGTGCAGGTAAAAGCTCTCTGTTACGTGTTCTGAACCTGCTGGAAATGCCCCGTTCAGGCACTCTGCAAATCGCCGGTAACACCTTCGATTTCACCCGCAAACCGGATGAAAAAGCGATCCGCGAACTGCGTCAGAACGTCGGCATGGTTTTCCAGCAATACAATCTGTGGCCGCACCGCACCGTGCTCGACAACTTACTGGAAGCCCCGATGCGTGTTCTGGGTCTGACAAAAGATGTCGCGATGCAACGTGCCCAGAAATTGCTGACCCGTCTGCGCCTGACCGATTACGCCGATCGTTTTCCGCTGCACCTTTCCGGTGGCCAGCAGCAGCGTGTGGCGATTGCCCGTGCGCTGATGATGGAGCCTCAGGTTTTGTTGTTTGACGAACCGACCGCCGCGCTTGACCCGGAAATTACCGCCCAGATCGTCAGTATTATTCGCGAACTGGCAGGCACCGGGATTACTCAGGTGATTGTGACCCACGAAGTGGAAGTGGCACGTAAAACCGCCAGCCGCGTGGTGTACATGGAGAATGGCCGCATCGTGGAACAAGGTGACGCGTCGATTTTCGCTCAGCCGAAAACCAAAGAGTTTGCGAGCTATCTTTCCCACTAAAACTGTTTCCTATCAACATATTGATTGATGTTTTCTACGGAGTAAGCGATGAAAAAATTAGTAATTGCCGCGGTTCTGGCGACCGTCAGTTTGTCTGCCAGCGCTGCTGATACCATCCGTTTCGCGATGGAGGCGTCTTATCCTCCGTTTGAGTTTGTAGACTCCAGCAATCAGATTCAGGGCTTCGACGTCGATCTGGCCAACGCCATGTGTAAAGAGATGCAGGCTACCTGCACATTCACAAACCAGGCCTTCGACAGTCTGATCCCAAGCCTGAAATTCCGTCGTTTTGATGCGGTTATTTCCGGTATGGACATCACGCCAGAACGTGAAAAACAAGTGTCTTTCACCAACGCTTACTATGATAACTCCGCTATTTTCATCGCTCACGCCGGCCAGTTCGCTGACGTTGCGGCGCTGAAGGGGAAACGCGTCGGGATGCAAAACGGCACCACTCACCAGAAATTCCTGATGGATAAACATCCGGAAATTACTGCCGTGCCTTACGACAGCTATCAAAATGCCGTGCTGGATCTGAAAAATGGTCGTCTGGACGCTGTGTTCGGTGACACCGCCGTAGTCAACGAATGGCTGAAGCAAAACAAAAATCTGGCCGCTGTAGGTGACAAAATCACTGATCCAACTTACTTCGGTACCGGTCTGGGTGTTGCCGTTCGTCAGAACAACACCGAACTGCTGACTAAACTCAATGATGCTCTGGCAAAAGTGAAAGCAGACGGCACTTACAAGACGCTGTATTCAAAATGGTTCCAGCAATAAGTTTGCCTATCAATGACTGAATTCCAACCTTTAGCAAGCGCCGCCGGGATGACCGTCGGCCTTGCCGTTTGTGCGCTGGTCCTCGGCCTGATTCTGGCGATGATCTTCGCAGTTTGGGAATCTGCGCCGTGGAAGCCACTTAGCTGGCTCGGTACGGCGTGGGTCACTGTGCTGCGCGGTCTGCCAGAAATTCTGGTGGTGCTTTTCATCTACTTCGGGTCGTCACAATTGCTGATGGTGCTCGCGGATGGCTTTAGCCTTAACCTCGGCCTGTTCTCAGTGCCGATAAAGCTGCCCATCGAAAACTTTGAAGTCAGCCCGTTTGTCTGTGGTGTCATCGCCCTTTCGCTGCTGTATTCCGCTTATGCTTCGCAGACACTGCGAGGAGCGCTGAAAGCCGTCCCTCAAGGCCAGTGGGAATCCGGTCAGGTGCTGGGCATGAAAAAATCGGCGATTTTCTTCCGCCTGATCATGCCGCAAATGTGGCGTCACGCGCTGCCGGGCCTGAGCAATCAGTGGCTGGTTCTGCTCAAAGACACCGCGCTGGTGTCGCTGATCAGCGTGAATGATTTGATGCTGCAAACCAAAAGCATCGCCACGCGGACACAAGAACCTTTTACCTGGTACGTGATTGCGGCCTGCATTTATCTGATTGTCACCCTGTTCAGCCAGTTCGTAATTAAGCGCATCGAACTGCGTACCACCCGCTTTGAACGGAGTGCTTCCTGATGTGGGAATATCTACCTGAAGTCCTGAAAGGATTGCACACCAGCCTGACACTGACCGTGGCGGCGCTGATTGTTGCGCTGCTGCTGGCGATGATTTTCACCGTGATTCTGACGCTGAAAGTGCCGGTCGCCAGCCAGATTGTGAAAGGCTATATCACGCTGTTTACCGGTACGCCGCTGCTGGTGCAAATCTTCCTGATTTACTACGGGCCGGGCCAGTTTCCGTCTATTCGTGAAATCCCGTGGTTGTGGGAAGTGCTGTCACAGCCATGGCTTTGCGCGATGTTTGCGCTGGCGCTCAACAGTGCCGCGTATACCACGCAGCTTTTTACGGGTGCGGTTCGCGCTATTCCTTCCGGCCAATGGCAGTCCTGCGAAGCACTGGGCATGTCTAAACCGCAGACCCTGCGCATTCTGCTGCCGTACGCGTTTAAGCGCGCACTGTCGTCGTATTCCAACGAAGTGGTGCTGGTCTTTAAAAGTACCTCGCTGGCCTACACCATTACGCTGATGGATGTGATGGGCCACAGCCAGCTGATGTATGGCCGGACTTATGACGTGATGGTCTTCGGCGCAGCCGGTGTGGTTTATCTGTGCGTCAACGGATTGCTGACCCTGATGATGCGTCTGATTGAACGCCGCGCGCTGGCATTTGAACGCCGCAACTGATTAAGCAGAAAATATCTGAAGGGACGAGAAATCGTCCCTTTTTTTGTGCCTGTAAAATCGTTCCCGCGCCGATTTATAATTTTTTAATCAAATTAATTGCATATAAATTCATTTAATGGCAATTTAATTACCGGTCTCACTTCCTGCCAGTTACCCGATTACATTAATAAAATCAGTAAACTGTACCGTGAAGGGAATGTCATTTTTTAAACAGGAATGTATTGCATGAAAAAGCTGATCCTCGCTGCCCTTTTGTCTGCCACTGCTTTTGCTGCCACCGCTGCGGATACCCTTCGTTTTGGGACTTCCGCTACGTATCCGCCGTTTGAATCGATCGGGGCTGATAACCAGATTATCGGTTTTGATATCGATCTGGCTAATGCGCTGTGTAAGCAGATGCAGGAAACCTGCACCTTTACCAATCAGCCGTTCGACGGTCTGATCCCGGCGCTTAAATTCCGTCGTTTCGATGTGATTATCTCCGGCATGGACATCACCGAAGAGCGCAGCAAGCAGGTCACGTTTACCCAACCTTACTACGCCAATACCGCGATGATCATCGGGCCGAAAGGAAAATACTCTTCCATCGCCGATCTGAAAGGCAAACGTGTCGGTCTTGAAAACGGCACTACCCACCAGAAATACCTGATGGAAAAACATCCTGAGATCACCACCGTCGGGTATGACAGCTATCAGAATGCGATTCTGGATCTGAAAAGTGGTCGTCTGGACGGACTGTTGGGCGATACCGCCGTGCTGAATGGCTGGCTGAAATCCAACCCGAATCTCGGTGAAGTCGGCGAACTGATTAAAGATCCGCAATACTTTGGTACCGGCGTGGGTTTGGCAGTGCGTCCTGATAATAAGGAACTGCTGGCGAAACTGAATACGGCGCTGGAAGGTATCAAAGCCAACGGCGAATTCCAGAAGATCAATGACAAGTGGTTCCCGTCCCACTGATTGCCCGTCATCCTTCGAGCTGACTCTGCCTTGGCCGCGTTACCCGCCCCATCCATGGGCCTCACTCCTGAAGGAGCCGCTACAAGCAGCGTTCCAGTCTGCTCCCGGCAGATGGGTCACTCACCCCGGTTACATACTGATGTATGCTCCCGGGGTTCACTCAGTTGCCACCTGGATTCAACCCGGATGATGTTGGGGAAAGGAATAAAAAGGCGACTGTTCTGCGTAACATCTCTCAAAAATGTAATGACTCTGAACTTATTACATCGAAAAAGTGACATTCATCACACTACATTCATGGAATGACTTTTACACTGTTCAACCGTAATCACTGTCGAGATCGAATGTTTATGCACGCACGTTTTCATACCGCCTTTGCGGCACTCACTGAAAATTTATCCTCCGCGCTTGAGCCATTTCTGCGACATGACGACTTTCCGGCAATGTTCTCTGCGGCGGATGTTGCACAGATAAAACAAGAGACAGGATTGAATGACGACGCGCTGGCATTCGCCCTGTTACCGCTGGCAGCAGCCTGTTCTGTGACGCCGATTTCGCATTTCAACGTGGGCGCAATTGCCCGCGGAATCTCCGGTAATCTGTATTTCGGTGCCAACATGGAATTTGCCGGTGCGCCGATGCAGCAAACTGTTCATGCTGAACAATCTGCGGTCACACACGCCTGGCTGCGTGGCGAAACGCGTCTGGCCTCAATCACCGTCAATTACACGCCTTGCGGCCATTGCCGTCAGTTTATGAATGAACTGACCAGCGGCACGGCGCTGGATATCCATCTGCCGGATCGCGATGTCGCCACGCTCGGCGACTATCTGCCGCATTCGTTCGGGCCGAAGGATCTGGATATCACCACGCTGCTGATGGATAAAGTCGATCACGGTTACACGCTGAAAACCCACGATGCGCTGGCTGCGCATGCGCTGGATGCCTGCAACCAGAGCCATGCACCGTACAGCAAATCGCACAGCGGCGTGGCACTGGAAACGCTTAACGGCAAACAGTTTGCCGGGCGTTACGCGGAAAACGCCGCTTTCAACCCAAGCCTGCCTCCGCTACAGGCGGCATTAATCCTGCTGAACCTGTCCGGCGAAGACTGCCTGAAAGTCCGTCGCGCCGTGCTGGTCGAACAGGAAGGCGCATTGATCACCCAAAATGACGCCACCCGCGCCACGCTGAAAGCCATCGGCTGCGAAGACGTCACCACACTGAACTGCTGAAACTACCGGGTTTCGTGATCTACCTAACACTAATGACTACGTTCCTGTAGTCATTAGTTACATAACATTGTCTGATTTGAATTCCCCGTTTCCTCTCTGTTACCCTTTCGTCTCTAAACTATAAAAATTAACATTCTGAGCACCGGAAGAGTAAAACGATGGAACTTGAATACGAAAGCAAACGTCCCCTGTACATCCCTCACGCTGGCCCAATCCTGTTAGAATTCCCGTTACTGAATAAAGGCAGCGCTTTTACCGAAGAAGAGCGCAGCAATTTCAACCTTCACGGCCTGTTGCCTGAAGCCGTTGAAACGATTGAAGAACAGGCCGATCGCGCCTACCGCCAGTTCCAGAATTTCAAAACTGACATCGATAAACATATCTATCTGCGTAATATTCAGGACACTAACGAGACGCTGTTTTACCGCCTTCTCGACAGCCATCTCAGCGAAATGATGCCGGTGATTTATACTCCGACCGTCGGCGAAGCCTGCGAGCATTTCTCTGATATCTACCGCCGCGCCCGTGGCCTGTTTATCTCTTATCCGAACCGCGCGCACATCGACGACATGCTGCAAAACGCCACCAAACAACACGTCAAAGTGGTCGTGGTGACTGACGGCGAACGTATTCTGGGCCTGGGCGATCAGGGTATCGGCGGTATGGGCATTCCTATCGGTAAATTGTCTTTGTATACCGCGTGCGGCGGCATCAGCCCGGCATATACCCTGCCGGTTGTGCTGGATGCAGGCACCAACAACCCGCAACTGCTCAACGATCCGCTGTACATGGGCTGGCGTCACCCGCGCATCACCGGCGAAGAGTACGAAGCCTTTGTCGACCAGTTCATTCAGGCGGTAAAAATCCGCTGGCCGAACGTGCTGTTGCAGTTCGAAGATTTCGCGCAGAAGAACGCCATGCCGATCCTCGAACGTTACCGCGACGAACTTTGCTGCTTTAACGATGATATTCAGGGCACAGCGTCCGTGGCACTGGGCAGCCTGATTGCTGCCAGCAAAGCCGCCGGCGGTAAGCTGAGTGACCAGACCGTTGCCTTCCTCGGTGCAGGTTCTGCCGGGTGTGGTATCGCAGAGCAAATTGTTGCACAGATGAAATCCGAAGGCCTGAGTGAAGAAGAAGCCCGTGCGAAAGTCTTCATGGTTGACCGCTTCGGCCTGCTAACCGACAAACTGCCTAACCTGCTGGATTTCCAGAGCAAACTGGTGCAGAAAATCAGCGCACTGGCAAACTGGGGCATGGCGAACGACAGCATTTCATTGCTGGACGTGGTGCGTCATGCCAAGCCGACGGTGCTTATCGGGGTTTCCGGCCAGCCGGGTCTGTTCACCGAAGAAATCATCCGTGAAATGCACAAACACTGTGCGCGTCCGGTGGTGATGCCGCTGAGTAACCCGACATCACGCGTAGAAGCGACACCCGCCGATATCCTCAACTGGACGGACGGTGCGGCGCTGGTCGCCACCGGCAGCCCGTTTGCGCCGGTAAGCCATAAAGGCACGCTTTACCCTATCGCCCAGTGCAACAACTCCTTTATCTTCCCGGGCATCGGTCTGGGTGTCATTGCCTCAGGCGCAACGCGCGTGACTGACGGTATGCTGATGGCCGCTAGCCGAACGCTGGCCGAATGTTCACCGCTGGCAACCGAAGGAAAAGGCTCGCTGCTGCCGGACGTCGATGATATTCAGGGCGTGTCCAAATGCATCGCGCTGGAAGTGGGTAAAGCCGCGCAGTTGCAGGGTGTGGCGATGGTGACATCGGAAGATACGCTGTCGAAAGCGATTGAACACAACTTCTGGGCACCGCAATACCGCAGTTATAAACGCACTTCATTCTGATAGCGTTTAGGTCATAAGCTGACTGACCATGATCCAGACCAATGCCTTGTGCATTGGTCTTATTTTTCGTCTAAATTGCAGCCCGTTACGCAGATTCGAAAGTAATTGCCTGAAAAGTGCTGAAAAAACCCGCGATGCCGGTGGTTACAGAGTGCGACGTATTGCGTCCCCTAAACAGGTAAAGTAGCCTTGGATCCGATTTCAATCCGATCATAAACAGGGATACCTATGATTAAGCGACTTATAGCTGGCGTTACCGGCATCGTTATTCTGATGCTGGCGGTCGCTATCGGGCTTGATCAGTGGATAAGCCTGCGCACCCAGCCTTACATTTATGACGAAGTGCAGACCCTGCCTCACCGCCAGGTTGGCGTCGTTCTGGGCACTTCCAAGTATTACCGTACCGGCGTCATCAATCAGTATTACCTTTACCGCATTCAGGGCGCGATCAACGCCTACAACAGCGGCAAAGTGAAATACCTGCTGCTGAGCGGCGACAATGCACAGCAAAGCTACAACGAACCGAGCACCATGCGCCGGGATCTGATCGCCGCCGGCATTCCAGCCAGTGACATCGTGCTCGACTATGCCGGGTTCCGGACGCTCGATTCCATCGTGCGCACCCGTAAAGTTTTCGACACCAACGATTTCATCATCATTACCCAGCGTTTCCATTGTGAACGTGCGTTGTTTATCGCACTGCACATGGGTATTCAGGCGCAGTGTTTTGCCGTGCCTTCACCGAAAAATATGCTCAGCGTGCGCAGCCGCGAGATCTTCGCCCGCCTCGGCGCGCTGACGGATTTGTATCTGCTTAAACGCGAACCCCGCTTCCTCGGGCCGCTGATCCCCATTCCCGCGGTGCACAATATTCCCGACGATGCACAGGGTTATCCGGCAGTGACACCTGAACAAGTGCTGGCCCTGCAACAGCAGCTGGAAGCCGAGAAGAAAGCCGCCATCGCCAAAGCCGCAGCCGACAAGGCAGCAGCAGATAAAGCGGCTGCGGACAAAGCCGCCGCAGAGGAAGCCGCAAAACTGAAAGCTGAGCAGGAAGCCAATGAAGCCGCTCAGGCCGAAACTGAGGATGCCGCAACGGCACCCCGGCCTGAACCGCCGAAACCGGTGGGCAGAAATCCGTTCAGGCAGTAAGAACCGAATTTACGACAGCAAAAAGGCCGCATAAGCGGCCTTCTCTTTTATAACCCGATCATTTATTTCTTCTTGGCGTATTTCAAAGAGTCCAGCGCCACCGCGAAGATGATGATGCTGCCTTTGATAATGTACTGCCAGTAAGGGTTAACGCCGATATAGGTCAGACCGTAGTTGATGACGGTGAATATCAGCACACCAGTTACGACCCCGGCCACAGAACCCACACCACCGGCAAATGACACGCCGCCGACCACGCAGGCGGCGATAGCATCAAGTTCATACATAAAGCCGAGGTTGTTGGTTGCACTGCCGATACGCCCTGCTTCCAGCAACCCCCCGAAGGCATAGAACACACCTGACAGCGCATAAATCATAATCAGGTTTAACGGCACGTTAACGCCTGAAACTTTCGCCGCTTCCGGGTTGCCGCCGATGGCGAAGATGTTCTTACCAAAACGTGTTTTGTTCCACAGCACCCAGACGAAGGCGATAGCAATGACTGCGTAGAAGGTGATGTAGGAAAGCTTCAGGCCGCCCAGGTGGATAAAGCCCTGTGCGAACTTCGAAAAGCCCGGATCAAAACCGGCAATCGGTGAGGAGCCTACATAGTCGTAATACAGGGAGTTAATCCCGTAAACGATAATCATGGTACCCAACGTGGTGATAAACGGCGTTACGTTCAGGTAAGCAATGATAATGCCGTTAAGCAAACCGATCAGCGCACCAACAATACACACGGTCAGGATAACCAGCGGGATCGGCACCACTTCCAGATGCGGGAAGACTTTGTTGACGTTATCCATCGCCTGCAACATGGTTGCCGCGACAACCGCCGCTAAACCGACCTGACGACCGGCTGATAAGTCAGTACCCTGCGTGACAATCAGCCCCGCCACGCCAAGCGCAATAATCACGCGCACAGAAGATTGCGTAAGAATGTTACTCAGGTTAACCAGACTGAGGAAGCTTGGATCCTGAATGATAATAATGGCCAGTAAGACCAGCAATACCACATAAATCCCGCCCTCTTTTAAATAAGTGAGCACGCTTTTCTTATTTAATGCTTTCATAATAAGAACCCTTAAAAATTAGAGATGCAAGGAGGCCAGGCGTAATATTTCGTTCTGCGAAGTCGTTTTTGTTTCAACAATACCCGCAACCTGTCCATTACTCATAACCAATATTCTGTCAGTAATACCCAGCAACTCAGGCATTTCAGAGGAGATAATAATGATCCCCTTCTCTTTTTTAGCCAACTCGGTGATTAACTGGTAAATTTCAAATTTAGCGCCAACGTCAATCCCGCGAGTTGGTTCATCCAGCATTAATATTTCAGGATTGGTTAATAGCCAGCGCCCGATAATGACTTTTTGCTGGTTCCCGCCAGACAAAGAGCCAATACTGGTTTTATGCCCTGGCGTTTTCACCCGCATGGAATCGATAACCCACTGGGTATCACTTTTCATCCGAGTGGTATCGAGCAATCCGGCTTTATTTTTATATTGACGGATGTTCGAAATCAGCGAGTTAAAACCGATATCCAGATAGGCATAAATACCGGTGGAACGACGCTCTTCAGTCACCAGCGCAAACCCGTGATTAATGGCTTCATTGGCGCTGTGATTATTAATTTTTTTGCCGTGCAGTTTAATGGTGCCGGAAACTTTCTCACGGATGCCAAATAATGTCTCGACGATATCTGTACGTTTCGCACCAACCAGACCGGCAATCCCGAGAATTTCTCCTTTGTGTAAATCAAAGGAAATATCACGGATCGAAGGCTGACGCAGTGAGGTCAGATTACGCACTTCAAGGATCACTTCACCGGGCACGTTCTGGCGATCCGGGAAGCGCTGACTCAGTGAACGGCCTACCATCATGGAAATGATTCTGTCCATGTCGAGGCCTTCCAGCGGCTGAGTCGCAATCCACTGGCCGTCACGCAGGATGGTGATTTCATCACACAGCTGGAAAATTTCTTCCATCTTATGAGAAATATACACAATGCCGCAGCCGCGATCTTTCAGCTTACGGATAATCGTGAACAGGTGGTTCACTTCTTTTTCCGTCAGGGAAGATGTCGGTTCGTCCATAATGACGATTTTGGCATTGTAGGAAAACGCCTTGGCGATTTCGATCATCTGCATCTGGGAAACAGACAACTTACCGACCTTGTCACGCGGATCGATATCAATATCCAGCTCATCAAAAATCGCTTTGGTGTCTTTGTACATTTTGTCCTGATCGACAAAAATGCCTTTAGTCGGATAACGTCCCAGCCACATGTTGTCCATGACCGTACGCTGTAACACCAGGTTTAATTCCTGATGCACCATCGACACACCTTGTTCAAGCGCTTCTTTGGAGCTTTTAAAATTGACTTCCTGTCCCTGAAATAGAATCGTACCGGAGTCTTTACTGTAAATTCCGAAAAGGCATTTTAATAATGTGGATTTACCCGCGCCATTTTCCCCCATTAAGGCATGGATGGAATGCGGACGCACTTTTAAATTCACATTATCTAACGCCTTAACGCCCGGGAATGATTTATTAATGCCGCTCATTTCCAGCAGAAATTCACCTGGCTTTTCTGTTTTTGTGTCAGATAACGAAATATCGGCCATAGTTGTACCTGGCTAAAGATAAAAATAAACGGATGTATTAATACCTGATGTCAGTAATGCAGCCGGTAAGCGAACCTGCCGGCTGCATTATGACATGACGTCCTGTCAGACAAGCATTAACGTCTTATAACACTTACTGTTTTTTTACGGCTTAACCGCAATATTAATTGCCACTGCTTAGCTTTGTTTTTCTTTATTGCTGTCTGTCAGTCTTAATACTTACTGCGTAAAGCTAAAAAGTCCGTCTTATTTGGTGAAAGTAGACAGGTTATCTTTATCTACAGCCACGTAAGGAATACGAACGACTTTATTTTCAACTTTCCAGCTGGTGCCATCGGCTGCTGATTTACCTTCAGCCAGATTTTTAGCCAGCTCAAATGTTGCTTTAGCCTGGTTGCTTGCATCGTTGAGCACAGTACCGGCCATCGCGTTAGATTTAACCAGTGCCAGCGCTTCTGGTAACGCATCCACACCGAAGACCGGAATGCTGGATTTGTTATGCGATTTCAGTGCTTCTACAGCGCCCATTGCCATTGCATCGTTGTTGGCGATAACCACTTCGATTTTGTTAGCGTTAGAACCTGACAGCCAGGCGTCCATTTTGTCTTTCGCCTGAGCGGTATCCCACATTGCTGTATCAAGTTGCAGCTGATCAGTTTTCAGGCCTTCTTTACCATTCAAAGTGCTGATGACGTATTTGGTACGCGCTTCAGCATCCGGATGGCCAGGTTCACCTTTAATCAGCACATATTGGATCACGCCGTCTTTGTTCAAATCCCAGGCCGGGTTCGCTTTCCAGTGTTTAGCAATCAGCTCACCCTGGATAACGCCAGACTCTTTAGAGTCAGTCCCGACGTAATAGGCTTTGTCGTAGCTGTCTAAATCTTTACGGGAAGGTTCTTTGTTATAGAAAACGACAGGAATGCCAGCACCGCGGGCTTTCTCAATAATGACCGGGGCAGCAGCCGGGTCAACCAGGTTAATGGCCAGGGCTTTAACCCCTTTCGCCAGCATAACGTCAACCTGGTCGTTCTGGGTGGACTGGCTGTTTTGCGAGTCATTCATCAGCAGTTGCACATCTGGAGAAGCTTTTGCATCTTTCTCGATGGCTTTGCGCACTTCAGACATGAAGTTGTCATCGTATTTATAGATGGTGACACCGATTTTAGTATCAGCAGCGTGTGCGGCAAAACCAAACATCATGCTCGCAGCCAGAGTAGCCAGTGTGAAAACCTTTTTATTCATTTGTATCTCCGGTTATGTAGGGTGTTACAGAATTTGGCACCGGAAATCCCTGCGGGAGCAGTACAGCTCCACGTCATGATTGTGGGTGCCTGCCATCCTTGACTTATAACGTCCTGACTCGCTGTGAAACCAGTCCGGTAACGCCGGACACAAAGTGAATCATGTTGAAAACGAATGCATCATAAAGGCCGCGATGTTAATAAACTGTGAAAGTTCTCACAGATTGAAAACGGTTACATCGCGTTATTTGATCAATAAGTGACGGGTGCCACATTTTGCCACGGCGCCACTGAATGGCGTCTGACCAGCGTCGGCATAAAACAATGCGAAACGCCCGTAGCTAACTGTTCTGCCGCACCTTTTAATGCCAGTTCGGTGGCGAGCGTCGCCATTGAGACAATCGGGTAACGCACCGTCGTCATTTTCGGGCTGGTGTACCGGGCAATCGGAATATCGTCGAAACCTACCAGTGAGAAATCGTCAGGAATGTTAATTCCGTTTTCTTTCAACACTGCCATCGCCCCCGCCGCCATCGAATCGTTATACGTGAAGACCGCGCTCAGATGCAGATTGCGTCCGAGGAGTTCGACCATCGCTGCCTCTCCGCCCTGCAAATCCGGCGAACTTTGCGCGCGCCAGGCCGCGGGAGGAGCAACGGCAGAATGATGTGCCTGCGTCATGGCCTGTAAATAACCCTGATAGCGCTGCAAATCATCTTCAATGCCGTGGCTTGAGCCGATATAGCCGATGCGCTGATGTCCCTGAGACAGCAACAGACGCGTGGCCATTTCTGCCCCGCTGACGTTATTGAGCCACACGCAGCGATGCTCGTAGCCCGGAATAACGCGGTTAATCAGCACCATGCCGGAAACCTGATCCATAAAGCGAGAAAGCTCATCATCACCAAGCGCCTTGGAATGCACGATGAGCGCGTTACAGCGCTGGCGAATCAAGACTTCAATGGCATGCCTTTCTTTTTCGGCAATGTGATAGCTGTTACCTATCAGAACGTATTTCTGATGCTGCTGGGCGACGGTATCAACCGCTTTCACCAGCGCGCCAAAAAAGGGATCTGATACGTCCATCACGACCACGCCGATGGTGTCGCTGGTTTGCGTTGCCAGCGCCTGTGCGTTGGCGTTAGGCCGGTATCCCAGCGTGGCGACGGCCTGCAAAACCTGCTCGCGGGCTTCTTTACTGGCGATAGACGGATTGTTCAGAACACGGGAAACAGTGGCGACAGACACGCCCGCCAGACGGGCGACATCACGAATGGTGACCATTTGTCGCCCCGTCATCAGCCAGAGAGTGGTACGGAGGAATACGGAAATGGTTAACCCAGGAGGTAAAAAATGCAGACAAAGAGAAGCGAGGTGAAGTGCTCATGGCGTTTCCTTTTTTAGTGTAGTGGTCGTCAGACTGGCACGACCGCTATCCTAAACATTTTGCGATAACGCCTGCGTGAATCACGTCACAGGAAAGAAAACGTTTACATACAATTCTGCAACGTCCATCTCAAATCTATAATTTAGGGTGATATATCAGCACACACCTCAAGCCGTTTTCATCTCAACGCCCGAGGCTTTAATGGTCAGTTTTCGCCATAGCCATTCCAGAGGCCCCTGACGGAAATAACGTAGCCACAGCAGCGTTACCAGCAGGTTGCACGCCCAGACCAGCGGCACCATCGCCAGCAGTTGCAGCCGGTCGAAGTGCAGGAAGAAGCCGAAGAAATTGAAGAACGTGGTGCATATCAGCGTCTGTAACAGGTAATTGGTCAGCGCCATGCGGCCAACCTGAGAAATCCAGTGAACCAGCCGCCAGCGCGAAATCACCGACCAGAAGCCATAACACAGCGCCAGATAGCTGACGGCCTGCATCAGCGAGCCAATTTCACGTGGAACCTGCAACAAAAAGCCGCTCCAGCGGTAATCCCAGCCGCTCTTCCATTGCAGGTAAATCGCCGGAATTTGTATCACCAATGAAAGCGGTAACAGCGCCGCCGCCACTTTGCGGTAATGCCGCTCGCTGAATTCGCCTTTCAGCCATCCACTGCGCATCAGCCCGGAGCCGATCAACATTGCGCCCGCCAGTTCCCAGCCGTATTGCGCACCAATCGCCAGCAAACTTGAAGATAAGAGATCCAGCCGGTTGTGAATAGCTTCCCAGCCGCCTTTCAGCCGCCAGTATTGCTCATACTGAATTTCAGCCGGTCCCGGCAGCCAAAAACTTCCCGCTTTGGGTGAAGAAATCACGCCCAAAATCGCCAGTACCGCGACGCCGATGAGATACAAAATAATCCCGGTCGAAACCAGCGACTGGCTGCTGCGCCCTTCCCTTACCATACGCCAGCACACCAGACCAATCAGTCCGTAGGACAACAGAATGTCGCCATCCCACAACAATGTGGCGTGGATCAGGCCGCACAATAATAAAATCGAAAGACGCGACTGGATCCAGTGTTTGCCACGCGGCAGCAGCAAATACAAACCGCCGCCAAACAGCATGGCAAACATCATCAGGAATTTACCCTGCGCGACGGCGTCGAGCACCGCCCAGGTCCAGGCGTCAGAAGCTGAAGGAAGACCGGCATAGGCCGGATTCAGATAGGCGGCCTTCGGTAAGCCGAACGCGCTGATGTTGAGCAGAAGAATGCCAAAAATGGCCAGGCCACGGGCAAAATCGAGTGTGGCAATACGTGAGCGCACCCGGAGATTCCTTTTGAGGATTATTTAGATTTTAAGAATAAGTGAAGAGAATCATCGGAGCTACTCTTCAGGTAAATGAAGTTACAGCAAGACAGCAAGTAAGGAGAGCCCGATGAGCTGACACAAGTCAGTGATTCGGGTCTCCGAACGCGGCGA